>JABDCC010000003.1 GCA_013288335.1 Alphaproteobacteria bacterium | reverse complement strand
AGCCTCTTTTTATAAGGATGGCTAGTTAGAATTTGCACTCCCGTGTTGAGAAGTTCATCACGCATATGATAGCATATTTGCACCGGATCAACCGTTACTGTTGATGGCGAAAAAAGCGCCATTTCATAGGTGCGGGCATTAGGTTCAATACTGGCAACCTGTTGTTCGTTTATCAATTCTACTGCCACAGAGTTAGCATCGCCGCGCCGCTTCAGTTCCTTTAACCCTTCCACTTCTTTCGCATTAGAAGCCACCACCAGTTTATGGCAGGGATTAATCTTCAGCCCATTTTCTTCGCAGTAAGCACGCATCGCAATATTGCCGTCACGGCAGAACTTTGCTTTCAGTGAATCGGCTGTGTAGTAAAATCCGGCATGGAGTACACCGCTGTTGCGTCCGCTTGCATGGCGAGCAACCTCGGATTCTTTTTCAATAATAGTGATAGAGGCTTTGGGAAATGCGCCCTTAAGCCTGCGAGCTATGCTAAGCCCTATAATGCCGCCGCCTATGATTAGAAAATCAGTATTCATTCAAAATAAATAAATCCGTAATCGCCATCATAACCCCATTCCTTGAGGAGAAAATTCCACCCTTCAGGACGGAAAAACGATTCGCAGGTTAACTGCCAATAAAGCAGATTCATTTTTTCGCGTTCATTGCGGTAAGATTCTACGCATAACCATTTCTTGCCTTTGCCGACGCGCTGCATTTCCTGCACGGCTTTCTTTAGCTCATCAATCTGAAGATTGTGGAATGTAGTGATGGTATAGACAAAATCGAAGTGGTTATCCGGCCACGGTAGGGAAGTGCAGTTTCCAAGTTTAATAAATGGCTTGGCTTCTTCCTTGGCGTGCTCAATACCATATTCCGAAATATCCAGTCCGGCAATTTCAACACCGGGAACAGTATTAGTGAATTCATGTAATAAAAACGCTTTACCACAACCAATATCCAGAATTTTATCTCCGGCTTTCAAGCCGTAATGGGTGGCAATATCTTTTGCAATGGGTAACCAGCGTCCGTCATATTTATAGCCGCCATAACCATATTGGCGTTCGCCATCCCAATAGTCTTTGCCCCATTGTTTGGCGATTGCGGCACATTCAGCCTTATCGTGGCTGGTTACCCGTTCAATGTAATTACGCTGCGTTTTTTTCTGGTAAGCGGTTAAAAAATCAATTTGTTCCATTCTGCAATTCCCATTCTGTAAGATAATCTATATCCGTTTTCGACTGGCCCCGCATAACATCGCCTACCAGCAGGCTTTCTTCAACGCGCATTGCGTCATCCCAGTTTTTAATAACAAGTCCTTCAACTGCAGTGTGTAGTGCGCATCCGTTTTCAAAGAGTTGTTTATACATCTTCATGCGCTTTTCCCGCGACTGCGGAAACAGATAAAGACTATACATTACAACGCCTTCAAGGCTATTTAGATCAGCAAGAATTGCATCCAGTATCATGGTGCAGCCTGGCATGCGATATTCCACCGCCGAAAGCAGGAAAGTCATATTGCGCTCTTTGCAATATTCACGCATCACGAGTTGTTGAATGTGCTGGGGGGTGGAGCGCCCCATTTCCATTCTTGTCCCTATATATCCCCTAAAACCAATTTTGTTGGATGCTGCGGCCATATTTACAATGATATTTTTCTTTACAAATCCTTGAAAATCGTGGACTTGACTGAATCAGTACGCTAGTTTATCGCAAATAAAAGAATCGTTGTAAACTGACAATATTAATTAGGGTAAGGTGTTATCTATGATTGACGTAGTTACAGGCGGTGGCGGCTTTATCGGCAGTCATTTGGTGGACAGATTACTATCAGAAGGAAATCATGTTCGTGTCATTGATAATTTTTCTGTTGGGCGCAAACAAAATCTGAAGCAACACGCAGAAAATCCAAAGCTGGAAGTAATTGAAGGCGACGTTTGCGACGAAGCGTTGGTAGACAAAATATTTGAAGGCGCTGATCGCGTTTTTCATCTTGCGGCGCGCGCCGATATCGTTCCTTCCATACAAGAGCCAAAAGAGTATTTCCGTTCCAATGTAGACGGCACGTTTTGCGTTTTACAGGCTGCACGTAAAGCAAACATAAAGCGTTTTGTGTATGTGGCTTCTTCTTCCTGTTATGGGATACCGGATAATTACCCAACGCCGGAAACTGCAGAAACCCGCCCACAATACCCTTATGCGCTGACAAAATTTTTAGGTGAACAGCTGGTAATGCACTGGGCGCAAGTTTACAAGCTGCCGGCCTTATCCATACGTTTCTTCAATATATATGGCCCACGAGCACGCACCAGCGGCACTTACGGTGCGGTGTTTGGGGTGTTTCTAGCACAGCTTCTGGCTGACAAGCCACTCACCATTGTAGGTGACGGAAAGCAAACTCGCGATTTTACCTATGTATCCGATGCGGTAAATGCATTGGTTACCGCAGCAGAAAGCACGGAAGTTGGTAAAATATATAACATTGGCAGCAATAACCCAGTCAGTGTTAACAGTCTCGTAGAGTTATTGGGTGCAAAGGAAACGGTCTTTATTCCCAAACGGCCGGGAGAGCCAGACTGCACCTGGGCTGATACATCAAAAATAGCAAAGGAACTAGGGTGGGCACCGAAGGTAAAATTCGAAGACGGTGTCAAGATTATGTTGCAAAACATTGACTATTGGCGGGATGCTCCTGTATGGACAACCGATAAAATTGCCGATGCAACGGAAGATTGGTTTAAATATCTGGGTAATGGTAAGGTCAAGGCAGCATAATTTTTATGAAAAATCTTAAGAAAGAAAATACTGTTCCAACTATTGTTTCAACTAAAGAAACAACTATTAGAACCAAAAGCAAGATAGTAACCGTTGCTGAGCTTGGAAAAATAGTGGAGGAGATCCGAAAGTCCGGGCGTACTGTTATTCAGGCGCACGGGACGTTCGATCTCGTGCATCTTGGGCATGTAAAACATTTGGAAGCAGCAAAAGCGCATGCCGATGTCTTGGTGACAACCCTCACTGCTGATGCTTATGTTAATAAAGGCCCGAACCGCCCAGTGTTTAACGAACAATTACGCGCTGAAATGCTGGCTGCCCTGGAAGTGGTTGATTATGTTGCAATCAATCATAGTTTGGATGCTGTTCCTGCTATCGCTACTATTAAGGCGAATTTTTATGCAAAAGGTCAGGATTATATAAATCCTGAAGGTGACGTTACTGGCAAAATCACCGAAGAGCGCAAGGCTATTGAAGCGGTTGGTGGTGAAATTGTTTTCACTGAAGAAATTATGTTCAGCTCAACCGAGCTTATTAACCGTAACTTTAATATCTATGAACCGCATTTATGTAACCATTTAGACGTTTTGCGGGAAAATAATGGCCTTGAAACGCTTACCCAGATGATTGATAGCATCAAGCATATGAAGGTCTTGCTGGTAGGCGATGCCATTATCGACGATTATTATTATGTTCTGCCCATGGCAAAGGCGGCCAAGGAAAACATTATCGCCACCCGTTATCAGGATCGTGAAGAATTTGCAGGGGGTGTATTTGCTGCTGCCAACCATGTAGCCTCATTCTGTGCCCAAGTTGAAATTGTTACCTGTATGGGGGATCGTGACGATTACCTGGATTTCGTCCGCGAACATCTCAAACCCAACGTTAAGCTCACCGTTATTACCAGGCCGGACGCTCCCACAACGCGCAAACAGCGTTTTGTTGATCCGGGATATATGCGCAAATTGTTTGAAGTATATTACATGGATGACGAGCCTTTAATGCGTAATCTTGAAAATGAATTAAATTCTGTTATTGCATCGCGTATAAATAATTATGATGTTGTTATTGCCAATGATTTTGGTCATGGTTTAATTGGTCGTTCCACTGTAGAGTTGCTGTGTAGCAAAGCTCGTTTTCTTGCCACCAACACCCAAAGCAATAGTGCTAATATAGGGTACAATCTTATCCATAAATACCCACGCGCAGACTATGTCTGTATTGATGCACCGGAAGCAAGGCTGGCAGTTACCGATAAATTAAGCCCCATTGAAGATGTGATAAGTAAGTATTTGCCGCAAAAGATTAATTGCTCGAAGTTTATTGTGACGCACGGAAAACATGGGTGTGTTACGCACGAGCGCGGTGGAATTGTTCATACTATTCCTGCTATTACCAAGTCAGTTGTCGATACTGTAGGTGCTGGCGATGCCTTTTTGTCAGTTACCGCACCATTGGTAGCAAGTGGGGCTTCGCTCAGCCAGATTGGTTTTATCGGAAATATTGTTGGCGCACTAAAAGTAGCTATCGTTGGTCATCAGCGTGCCGTTGATAAGGTAGATGTATTAAAATCAATCAAAGCCTTACTGAAGTAATTAATTTTTGACAGCTATTCGAAAAAGTACTTTTTATATCGTTTTTTTATATTTACATAAAACCTGATTGTATAGCTGGTTTGAAATTCTGCCAAAGGCGCGTAGCGGTGCAGTAACCCGCCACGATCTCGACGACATGATATTTGTTAATTCTGCTACTATTCCTGCTCCCGCCAAAGCCATCTGCTGTTGCAGAAAAGCGATTTGATGCCTCTGTTTCTTTATCGGTTCAATATCATCAAGCCATTTTAGGTTCATTGATTCTGCTTCAGGATTATGCAAAGTGAATTCATTAAGAGTAATATTGAATAAATTCATCACCGATTCAATTGCCTCAATTTCGTCATCCGAAAAATGGGTTCTCCATGCTCCAATAAAACTATCATGCACATGTTTGCCGCCACTCATTTGATCCCCCGCTACTGAGGAGCCAATCTTTGATTCAAGTCGCATTAAAGAACTTTTTGAAGACATGGAAAGCGCTGCTTCAAAAATTTGTTTTTTGATAGGATCATCAGGCGGTGCACCAAAAAAGGAAAGTATATCATGGAATGAGTGATGAGGATCGGTGGTAAGTTGTTCATGGCTCATAAGCAATATTTGCTTTGGAAACAGTGCACGCATTTGTCTGAAAGCGTAATAATGTTTGATAAATCCGCTCAACCCATTCCATCCAAAAACAAAGTCATGAAGATTATTGATGGGAGCCTGCATTCCATTTGGTAATATTTTCAGGCGGTATTTTTTATCAGCGTGGTTTTGAGCATGCTTATAATAAGATACAAAATGATCCAGTGGGTTGCGGTAAAGATACACAATACGTACATCTGGGTTAATAGCAGGATTAAGCAGGTTCCAATCTACAAGATCCCGAAATTGCCACTCTCCGGCGTTATAACCTGTAATAGGGAACTGGAGTGTTTGCCATTGTTGATATAGTGGATCATTCACACTTTCATTAAACCCCGGACAAACAACATGTGCTATGTATAGCTTGTCGATATCCATGGAGTTACGGTGCTCCGATTCATTGAAGTTTCTGAGCATGTGTAAAGCAGATTCTATATCTGGCTTAAAGTTGCCTCGCAAATAAGCCTCGGAATTGCTCAATAACTGTTCGTAGTGCCAGAAGAAAATCTTTGAATACCATGTGCCGGATTTTGGCAAAGTCGAAATTAATGATATTTTTGGCATATGTCTTACAGCGGATTTAGGGTTTTCATTTTGGATTGTTAAGTCATATACGAGTGAAACTCTGAAAATCTCCGTATAAAATATCGATAGGAAACATATATTTACCAATATTAATAATTTAGAGGATTAACTTAAGAATGGTTGATTTCTGCCATTATTTATGGTATAGACAGTCCACATAAATTACATGAGAGAAGATATATGCAGTCAAAAGTTAGTCGTTATTTCAATGTATTAGGAAATCTTCCTCTTACCACTTTAGTAACAAACGCCGAAGGTAAGAACGTTAATTTAAATAAAGCTTTTGACGAGCTGATGCTCCGTATCCGCGAAACTCACAACCGCGGTAATAAATTAATGTTCGTTGGTAATGGCGGCAGCGCCGGTATATGCAGCCACATGGCGATTGATTATTCCAAGAATGGCGGCATCCGTTCTATGGCGTTTAATGACGGCGCGGCGATTACATGTCTTGGAAATGATCTGGGCTATGAAAACGTATTTGCCAAACAGATAGAACTTCATGCCAGAAAAGGCGATATGCTTATCGCCATCAGCAGTTCCGGCAAATCCGCTAATATATTAAATGCAGTGGACGCTGCACATGAAGCCGGTTGTTTTGTACTGACACTCAGCGGATTCAAATCTGACAACCCACTCAGAACTTTCGGGGATATTAATTTCTTTGTAGATTCCGCAGAATACGGGTTTGTTGAAATTACCCACCTTGCACTCTGCCATGCGATACTGGACTTAGAGATGGGATGGGGTACGAAGGATGTTTCTGCTGAAGAGATCAAACTTGGTCTTGACGCTAAAACCATCGCAGCGTAACACCTCTGTTACCAATCACTTACTACCATCATTTATTATTCAACGGAGTTTGCTATGAAGCGCTATAAGCATGTTATGGTTACGGGCGGAGCTGGTTATGTGGGAAGCAACCTTATACCAAAACTGCTTAAGAATGGCTATGAAGTTACCGTTCTCGACCTATACATGTATGATGAAGATTTATTTGCAGAACATCGGGGAAACAAGAAACTCACCGAAGTAAAAGGTGATATTCGCGACGTGGCAGCAGTAAAAAAAGCCTTAGCGGGCTGTGATGCAGTGATTCATCTGGCTTGCATCTCAAACGATCCTTCGTTTGATCTGAATCCAGAACTCGGAAAATCCATAAACTACGATTGCTTCCGCCCTCTCGTGCAAGCTTCGAAGGCTGCAGGAGTAAAGCGTTTTATTTATGCTTCATCTTCTTCCGTGTACGGTGTTAAGGAAGAGCCTAACGTCACAGAAGATCTTTCGCTCGAGCCACTTACCGATTACTCAAAATTTAAGGCAATGTGCGAAGACGTGCTGGCTGAAGAACATTCAAAAGATATGGTAAGCGTCACGATTCGTCCGGCAACCGTGTGCGGCTATGCTCCACGTCTGCGTCTGGATTTATCCGTAAATATCCTCACTAACTTCGCCATAAATAAAGGGTATATAACCGTGTTTGGTGGCAATCAGTTGCGCCCGAATATCCATATTGACGATATGACGGACGCCTATCTCTTGTTGCTTGAAGCGCCTGACGAAGCAGTTGATGGCAAGATTTTCAATGCCGGATATGAAAACCATAGCATCATGGACATAGCAAACATGGTAAAGAATGTTGTCGGTCGCGATGTGGAAATCAAGGTAGAGCCGACCAACGACAACCGCTCTTACCGTGTATCTTCAGAGAAAATAAAACGCGAGCTCGGCTTTACCGCTAAGCATACTATTGAAGACGCAGTGCGCGATCTGAAAGATGCCTTTGATGCTGGAAAAATCCCCGCTTCTTTTGACGATGACCGCTATTTTAATATCAAGCGCATGAAAGTCGTTGGATTAGAATAAAACTATCCAAGGCAATCAATCTCAGCAATAGCAATATCCGCCATCGTGGAACAATCGAGCGTACCGTAACGCGGCAAGAATTGTGGACGTATTCCAGCATTTTTGGCACTGACCGGCGTTACCAATTTTATATCCTTGCCCATTTTAACCGCCAATTTGCAGGCTATATCGTAATAAGATAATTGCTTTCTCCCTGAAAGCTGAAATATTCCGGTTTTCTTCTGCTTGCCAATCAACATAAGCCCATCAAGTACGCTTTTAATGGGTAACGGCGAAAAGGTGAGGTCATCAAACGCTTCTATTTGAGCGCCGGATTCAAGTTTTTCTTGCCACGCTTCCGTAATAGGCAATCTTCCGGTGATGACTTTGGTCAGACGCAATATTGCTGAAGGGGTAGGGCACTTGCTGAGCCATTGCTCGAACTCAGCCTTTTGCCTGCCATATTCACTGACCGGGCATTGGGTTTCATCCGCTTTGCGATAAGGCTTGCTGCCATCAAAAACCTGATTGGAAGAAAGAAACACTACCAAACCACCATAAGACTGCACATGCGCGGCTAATGCCTGCATATGCGTGACGTTAATTAATCTTGTTGCCTCGGGGTTATCTTCACAAGCATCAAGCTTTGTTGCTGCTGCGCAAAAGAATACTACTTCTGCTTTCGGTAGTTCAGGCCAGTGATCCGGGTCTGTCGCCAGATCAAAATGCAACTCATTCTCAGAAAGACGGCGACGCGTTGTCGCCACATATTCCAATTCTTCTGATTGTAGCCGCGCTTTTAATGCATGACCTATTATGCCGTCACCACCGATTATAAGGAAACTAGCCAATTTTTCTCTCGGTGTTTTGGCTGACCTGATTCATAAACGTCAGCGTTTCTTTTATGACGGCATCCTGATCAGCGCGAGTTATATACTGGTTTACCGGCAGGGTCAGAATTTTTTCTGATTGCGATTCAGTCACCGCAAAATCGCCTTTTTTATAGCCAAGTGATTTTGCCGCAGGTTGCAAATGGATGGGTATGGGGTAATGGATAGTGGTTTTAATTCCAAGTTTAGCAAGATGCGTTTGCAGCGCATCACGGTGTCCTTGCACTTGAATCACAAATGTATGGAATGTGTTATATTCTTCTTTGCGGTCGGCAGGAAAAAAGATACAAGGATGGTTTAAATTCTCCTGATAATATTTTGCATTAGCGCGGCGGCGATCAATGACTGATTGAAGATTCTTCAGGCGAAATTTGAGTATGGCTGCTTGCAGCGTGTCCATGCGTGAGACAAATCCCCATTCCTCAACAGTCACCCTGTCAGACATTCCGTGAGCACGCATGCGGCGCACCCGATTTGCAATTTCAGCATTACTGGTAGTAATAAAGCCACCATCGCCGCAGGCATTGAGGTTCTTAAGCGGATGGGTGGAAAAGCACCCGGCAACACCAAATGAGCCGCTTTTCTTTCCGTTATATTTTGAACCGATAGACTGGGCAGCATCCTCAATGATGATTAAACCATGCTTGTCGGCAATTTTTTGTAATCTGTCCATCTGGCAGACACGGCCCGTAAGATGCACCGCCATTATAGCTTTGGTGCGCGGGGTAATTGCAGCTTCCACTGCATCCGGGTCAATATTTTGATCAGGTAGTACATCTGCAAACACCGGCTTAGCACCGATATGGACGATGGTAGAAGTAGAAGCCACAAAAGAATTAGGCGGGGTAATAACTTCATCGCCGGGTTTAATGCCTGCTGTAGTCATGGCAAACATTAAGGCATCGGTTCCAGAATTGAGCGCAATCGCATATTTGGTTCCACAATAGGCCGTCAACTCTTCTTCCAGCTCATCTACCAATGGATCGGCAACATGGGAACGATTGGCAAGTACGTCTTGAATGACAGCTTCCAGCTCTTCGCGTTCTTCCGCATATTGTTTTGCCACCTGCACATAGGGAATGGAATAAAGAGCCATTTTATCAGCCTTTATAGAATTGGTTTACAGTCTGGACGATATAATTAACCTGCGCCTCAGTTAAGTGGTCATGTGCGGGAAAGGAAATCATATTCTTTGCATGGCGATCAGTAACCGGAAAATCCCCTTCTTTATGTCCGCAGAGATTTACAAGCGCTGGCTGGCGGTAAATCGGCACAGGGTAATGCACTTTGGTCTGGATGCCTTTTTCCTTGCAGAATTTCATCAACTCATCACGGCGTTCAGCAAATACAATATAAAGATGGAAAACCAGTTTGCGATTCTTGAGCCTTGGTGGAATGGTGATTTGCGGAATAGCTCCTAAACCTTCGTCTAAAATTTTTGCATTGCGGATGCGTGTATCGGTAATTTTATGCACGTCGCCAATGAGCCAGTTGCCAATCACTGCCTGCAATGTATCAAGGCGTGAATTACAGCCAAGCATGACGACTTCGTCACGTCCGGCAAGGCCGTGATTACGCATTTTGCCAAGAGTGTCGGCCAAGGTGTCGTCATTAGTGACGATCATACCGCCATCACCCCAGACATTGAGGTTTTTAAGCGGGTGGAGGGAGAATGCGCCTGTATTACCCCAAGTGCCGGAATTTTTGCCATCAATATTGCCCAGAATACACTGGCAGGAATCTTCTACTACCGGAAGGTTATGCTTCTTTGCAATTTCTAAAAGCGCGGGCATATCGGTCATCTGTCCGGCGTAATGCACCGGCATGATAGCTTTGGTTTTGGAGGTGATCGCTTTTTCAACCTGTGACACGTCCATGCAGAAATTATCTGTGCAATCTACAAACACTGGTTTGGCGCCGGTTTCTGCAATGGCTCCAACGGTAGCTACAAAAGTATTGGCAGTGGTAATGACTTCATCGCCATACCCTACACCCAAAGCTTTCAGCGAGAGTTTTAGTGCATCCGTACCAGAATTAACGCCCAGCGCATGTTTAGTGCCTATAAGTTTTGCAAACTTTGCTTCAAATTCCTGCAAAGGTTTGCCAAGGGTAAAATCACCTGTGGGTATAAAGCTGCGGAAGAGATCAAATACCTGTTCCATTTTTTCAGAAGAAAACTGCTTATCAAGATACGACCATTGCACTTTTGTGCCATTTGGTTGCAGTGGCAGGTCAATTAACGAATCAGAGGTCGTTTTTTTTACATTCGATTGCATCGCGTATTTCCTTAAAGCTTTGAAGACCGCATGATAACTCAAGATTTAAGAAAATCCACAAAATATCCAGCAAAAGCATTGTCTTTTCCGTTTTATATTGACCAATCCACTATTTTATTTCTTAATCACGCCAAATTCTGGGAATTATTCATGCGTATAGGGGTTGATTTTGATAATACTATCGTCTGTTATGACGAAGCATTTCTGGCGGTAGCAAAGCAGGAAAAACTGTTGCCGCAGACATCTAATAATATGTCAAAAACGGATGTAAGAGATGCGGTGCGCAATTTAGCCAATGGCGAATATGAATGGCAACGCTTGCAAGGGCTTGTCTATGGTAAGCTGATAATGCAGGCAAAGTTATTTGAAGGCGTGGAAGACTTTTTTGACCGTGCAGCAAAAACAGCAGGTATAGAATTATTTATAGTGAGCCATAAAACAGAGCTTGCGCATCACGATCCTTTGCAGACTAACCTGCGTACAAGTGCCCTTCAATTTCTGGAGTCGCATGGTTTCTTTAATCGGCTGGGATTGCCGCGCCAGCATGTGTTTTTTGAAACTACCCGCGAAGATAAAATCAAGCGCATTAAAGAACTTGGGTGCAATGTATTTATTGATGATCTGCCAGAAGTATTATTAGATACCGACTTTCCAAAAAGCTGTGTGCCGGTATTTTTCAGTGTAATATCAGAAAAAACTCTGAAGAACTATTCATCCTGGCATGAGATTCAACGTACCTTGGAAACTATTAGCAAAGATTTTGCATGAACCCGGATATTTATACTATAGCCAAACGGCTTTCCCCACATCAGGTGGAATCAGTTACCGAATTACAAAAAGGCGGCAATAGCAGGATATATAAAGTTCTGACAAATAAAGGCGTTTATGCGTTAAAACGTTATCCGTTACCGAGTGCCAAAGACCCTCGCGATCGTCTGCACACAGAAACTCTAGCTTTGCAATATATGCGAAAACATGGAATCAAAAATATTCCTGAAGTAATCGCCAAAGATCCCGAACAGGCCTATAGCTTGCTGAACTGGATTGATGGCGATGCGGTGACGCAAATAAACGACAACGATATAATTTCATTTGCACAATTTCTTTCCAAGCTGGCTGAAATGAGTGGTACGGCGACAGAAGAAAACATGCCTTATGCATCTGAAGCATGTGTCAGCGGAAGTATGATATTGCAACATATAGAACAGAGAATGGAAAAACTGGAAAAGGCTGCATGTGAACATACGGAGCTTGAGGAATTTCTTTCGCGGATTCTGAAACCCTATATCCAGGGCGCCACAGATCGCGCGCGCAACTTCTATTCCAAACATAACTTGTCATTTAATAAAGATATTGACAGAAAATTCCAAGTACTCATCCCTTCTGATTTTGGCGGCCATAATGCCTTGCGTTCTGCAGGCGGGCTTTATTTTCTGGATTTTGAATATTTCGGCTGGGACGATCCGGTCACCAGTACTGCTAATTTTCTGCTGCATCCGGCCATGTCACTTTCTGAACACCAGAAACAGCAATTTCTTACCCTGATGGAAAAACTATTCATCAAAAGCGATCCGTTATATGCAGAGAGGCTCACCGCATTGTTGCCGCTTTATGCTGCGCGCATGTGCAACATTATCCTTGGAGAATTTATTCCTGAACGTTTTGCGCATCGTGTACAGTCAGGCCAGTATAAAGTGGAAGACAAGCAAAGCATTCTGAGTGGACAGCTTGCTAAAGCAAAAAAACTTATTAAACTATCGCTGATATGAAACCTACATTTGCTGCCGTTATCCTTAACTATAATGATTCCGCACAGATCGGTGTGGCAATTAGCTGTGTATTAGAACAGACCGTTCCTTTTGACGAAATCCTGATTGTGGATGATGTTTCTACGGACAACAGTGTCGAAATCATCCGGGAAATGATCAGGGACGTCCCTCAGGCGCGTCTGCATTGCAACAAAAAGAATATGGGCGTGGTGGCAAATTGCGACAACGGCATCCTGCTGATCAAAAGCGACTATGTCCACCTGATCTCGGCGAATGATACTTACTTTCCCTGCATTGTGGAGTACGGTCACAAAATGGTCGAACGCTACCCGGGCGTTGCCATGATTAGTGCTAACGTTGCAGTGTGGGATGCGGTAAAAAATTGTGCAGGCCCAGATATGGTCATGCGGCTTCCACAAGTGGCATCCTTCATCTCCCCCGAAGAATACACTGCCCGCAACCGCGTCGCGCCGGTGAGTATGAATGGCGGCGGCAACACTATCCGGCGGGATGTATATCTGGCACTCGGCGGCCAAGACGTGGCACTTAAGTGGTATGCGGACTGGTTTTTATACTACCTTATTGGCTTCACGCATGGCTTCGCTTATGTACCAGTCAACTATTCCGTCTACAGGATTGAGGGTAAAAAAAGCTTTTCTTCCGGGCTTGATGACCCGTATGAACAGAAAATGCTCACATTGCGCATGGTCGATTTGTTAAGAGAACGCTATCCCGCCCAGGCACAATTATTTAGGGAAACAGCCATTGTCCCTAAATATAGCCTTAACGTTCTTATGGCGTTAACGGCTGCACCTTACCGTTGGTTCATCACCCCGTTACTTGTATGGCGCTGTATTGGCCATCAATGTGCTTTCTGGCTGAAGAAATTCCTGCCACGACAGTTTTTAATGGCGGTGAGAGCGGTTTGCCGTTTGTGATATACCGAGATGATGGGGTTTTTATTAACAAAAATCATTGCCAAGGCACGGCAAATTAAGATAAACAAAGTGGGCATATCCGGTACATGGAAGCAATTTTAAGAAATTTATGTCACAGTTCACGGCCAGTGTTAAAAGATTTGTTATATTAAAACGGTTTGATGCTTTTGTGCGTATCAAGCGTGCACTGCCTTTTCACATAGAGCTGCTTGTAGCATTTGAGAAACCAATATTTCTTCCCTATATGGCTGTCGTTTTTAAAGATGCAGAAGGTAAGCATCGTAGTTTTCTTGAACTGGACCCGATAAAATCGGAAGAAATTATACGTGCTTTCTCTCAAGGCATACTGACGGATAATCTTTTTATGAAAGCCCTATGCAGCGCTTTTCAGCGTGAAACTTACGATGCTTTTGAGGATTGGTTTGCGTGGCTTTTGCAGAAGGAAGAAAAATTTCCTCTGGAAATAACTCATTTTCTTAATAAAAAAACTGAAAAACGTCATAAGGAGGCAACCTCACAGCTTAATCCGCTGGGTAGCGATAATCCTAAAGTTGTAATGCTGGAAAAATTCTGGCTGGCTTTTCTTGCGTTCACCTGGAAGAGCGAATTACAATATGGTGTAGTGGAAGCAGCCGCTATCGCATTATGCAAATATTACGGTAGCTTAGGTAACTATGAACGCGCGCTTTATTTCGTCGGCATAGCATTGCAGGAACCTCGCACCTCCATTCATTTAAAAGCAGCAAGCCATACATTGCATCTGCGCCTCCAGAATCAGGCCGTTCCTCCGCGTCTTGAGAAATTTGTCGGATTTGACAATGGTTACCTCAGAAATTTTGTCTGTGATATGCCATTCAAACGTTTTGATATCGTGGAAACAGGAGAAGTAAACGTATGTTGCGGCCACTGGCTGCCTACGCCTGTTGGCAATATTGAAACCGATAGCTTGGATAATATCCTCAATTCTAAGACAGCCAAGGCGATACGAAAAACCATGACGGACGGAACCTATAAATATTGTAACCATCTTGAATGCGTTCATCTGGCCCAAAATGTTATTCCGCGCCGCGAAACCGTAAATGATCCTATCATCGATACTGCTATTGCCTATGATGACTTTGGCGTCGGCCATGTGGACAATATGCTATTTGCCTACGATCAAAGCTGCAATCTCGCTTGTCCTTCCTGTCGTAAAGAGCGCATCATTGAGAAGCCATCACAAAACGAGGAAAAGGCGCGTATTGTTGAAACCAAGCTTATGCCTCTGCTCAGCAAGCTGAAACATCTGGAGATAAATGTCGCAGGTGAAGTATTTGTGAGCAAGCCTTCACGGCAGATCCTTAGTATGATTTCGCAGGAAACCTGTCCTGATCTGAGCATTGACATGATTTCTAACGGCATGCTGTTTACGGAAAAAGAATGGCAGAAATTTCCTGGCATTCATGGCAAAGTAGGAGGCGTGCGTATATCTATCGATGGAGCACGAAAGGGAACTTTTGAAAAACTACGCCGTTTTGCCATCCATGAAGTGCTGCTGGAGAACCTGGGCTTCCTACAAAAGTTGCGTCTAAAAAAAGAAATTGGTGGATTGACTTTCTCGTTTACTTACCAATTAGAAAATTTCCGTGAAATGGAAGAATTTGTCCATTTTAGTCATTCCTTTGGTGCGGATAAAATTATATTCGAGCCGTTACAAAATGTAGGAGCATTTACTGCTGAGCAATATCTAGAGCGCGCTGTACACAGGGCTGATCATGCTTTATTCTCCGAATTTATTGAGATGATTAAACGCCCGATATTTAAAATGGTGGGCATCCAGCATGATTTTGCCAATTATGAAGGTTTTGGAGATAGTGATTTATTCCTATCTCAAGATTATATCCCGATGTCTTCCCAATGCCGTCTTGAGGGTATGGAGACACGCACTATTAATAATAAACCTGTGTTCTATGCCACCGAAGCTCATGAACATCATCGCGTTATGTTCAGAGATACAGCTAACTATATGGGGAGCTATCGTTTTGCGATCAATATAACCCCTGTTAATAGCCAGTTCATAGGGATTGAAATACATTCCATGAATCTTTCCGACTATGCAAGGTTGCTGTTTGACCTAAAATCTTCAAAAATTGTGGGCGAACAATCGGTGATTGACCGTGTATCTGATATTGAAATAAAGATGATTTCCGAAGGCACATTTATTCTCTACTTTAATTTTGCATTCTATAGCAACTCAGCAGTAATACTGAATGTATTCATGGCGGACAGCGAACTCCAAAGCATCTTTGCGGGCAACAAAAACAGCGGTATTATAATTAATTCTATCCGTGCGAATAAGATGACTAATGCAGAAGAATGGTTCCAGCAGGAGCCTAAATATCCTTTGACGAAAGCTGTTTAAAGGACCTGTTATCGTGTATGAGCTTGCGTAAGTGTTCCAGCGGGTATTGAATTGCTATGTATAATAACCATGCCATGAGGTGAATTAAAGGTAGGGCAGCCAAAAATAACGAACCATCGGTTTGATCTAAGGCAGACGGAAATATCCATTTCATTATTATTCCAGCGGTAAAATGGCAAAGAAAAATAGAATAAGACAAGTTTCCTAACCATTTATCAGTCATAGCCCAGCGTGGGTAACACTTTGATTGAAAATTAGCCAAGCAATATATAATAACAGCGCTAATTATTAAGGATATATATAATCCTTCAGCTTCCGCACGTAATGGATGCGTTTTATAAATGAATGGCAGCACCCCCCAAGCGCTAATAGCAAAGCAGCATAATATTATATTCCACGTTTTTGGACAAGGCCAACGTTTGACAAGGTAGTATAATAAACTGCCTACACCAAAGGGCAGTATACCTGCTGTTATTGGTGAATATCTATCCTGAAAATCGTATCCATGATAAAGACTATATCCTACCTGCAATACACCAATAATGACCCAGAGTATTACAAAATTTAGACGCCGCATTGCGCCAAAAAGAGACAAAATTATATAAAACCACAACTCAATATTGAGTGACCAAACGTTATTTACTAGTCGCGTTGACATTAAGGTATGCGTTCCTGCTGCATACCATTGTGTGATACCAAAAATAGAAAGGTTGGCAACCCACTCCCCTAATGTAATCGGCATATGCGTACTGGTAGATACGTTTACAATGGCGGGAGGGATGTAGTAAATACATGCTATATTCAATAATAATATTGCATAATAGGTAGGATATATCCGTAAAAACCTATTTAAGCAAAAGCGCTTCATCCCATTGACCGTATAAGGGTATACTTCACTTAATACGCGGGTCATGAGATAGCCGCTCAATGCATAAAATGCAAATACTGCATAATGCGCTGCCCAGGGGGCTTTCTGTATCCATAAATGCGCAAACGCTACAGTTATCGCGAGCACATAACGAAAAATCCCGAACATCTATCCTTACCATGCATTTAGTATAGTTTCCGCAACCAGCGTTTGGTAGGCACTTCTATTACCGTATAAAGACCAGAAGCTACTATAACAGCCATTATAAAAGAATAAACCAACCGTAAACTTCTGTCAGGGTGTCCAAAAGGAACTACAGAGGGAATAACCGGATATATCAGATATATGGAGTAGCTGATGGTTCCTAAGAATACAGGCAATGGATACGACAGAACTTTACTTAATAAATTGCCTCCCAACGCACAGGCCAGTATAAGCATGAAGCATGCCGGTGCTAGCAGGAAATTCATATGCAAGAAGTGTGGAAACCCAGATGTGTATTCCTGTAATCCTTGTGGTAATGCCTCTGACATACCCAGAAGGCAGACTAACATCCATATTATACCCACCAGTGCCAATAAGCCTGGTTGTGCTTTTCGTTTTAGTTCATGACTATTACGTATTAAAAGGTAAAATTGGCATGTTAAGCAACCGCCTATAAATTCCAAAATTTGCAAATAAGGAGAGACATAAACAAACCAGCGCACAAAAGAATTATTCCAATCCTGATTACGGGAGATATAGCTATGATGGTGGGCTAATATATATGTTTCCCAGCTATCTTGCGTGCTATACACCCAATACAGGAGCAGATAAGCAAAAATACAAAAGCCCACCAGTAATTTAAGACATAGACGAGGACTCTGAATGCGCTCTACGCGATAAAACACAACCGCATACATAAGATAAAAAAAACATTCTGTGGAAACAGACCATGACCAGCCATAAGTAAATTGTATTAATGATTTACCCTCAATTGTTTGATACCACCAACTCGAAGTTAGCGTAAGATAAGAAAGCAGCGTAGGCCAACCGTGAGGCGTGGTCAACCGTGGGTCAAAGGGCACTAGCCATCTAAAGAAAAAGAAGTAAGCGAATAAAAAAATGAATAAAGGATAAAGACGGGAAAAACGCGCATAGGCAAACTCCCGTACAGCCGCCCACCATCCTAGAGAGAAAAGCTGCGCATAGACGTAATGAATAATAAAACCACTCAGGGCAAAAAACAATGGCATGCCAATAATGGTGGTCTGCCAAGCGACCCCAAATATTGTATAGCTTTGCGGAATGGTAAAATGTCCATAGACAATACTGAAAGCAGCTATAAAGCGCAACCCTGTAAGAGCTGGAATTTCTAATTTATTATGCATGCGCGCGCAATTTTTTGTTCTGCTAATCCCCATATTTTACGGAATACAGAGGCTACATGTTTTTCAACAATTATCTCGACTAGTATGCCAATGCCAATCGCTATGCAGACAATGATTGCTGTCTGAATACAGGCAAATACAAATTTTGGATGGTTTGAGATTGCTATAAAGGGGATGTGCGGGGAAATCAGCGGCCATATATAGACTATTATCATAACGTGTATCAGATATATTGCATAAGAAGTGTCGCCTAAGAAATTCAGGATTCTATTGTTCTTGGTAAGTTCAAAAACATACGGAAGTGATAGTGCAAAAGATACGATTCCTAGATAAAAATAGGGCGAATCAAAAATCCGGTTAACGCTTAGCATCATAAAGAATATCGCTAATCCCAAAAAACCGATTCCCACCTTGTTCGGCAATCTTATCTTATTATGTACTACACGCGATAAATGCCCGAGCAGAAAAAATAAAATGATGGAGGGGAAAAAGTGGTACGTCCAGCTTTCAAAAAAACCAAATACATGCACAAGCGCTGCCCGAACCATTGCTGACATGATTAATAAAACCAAAGTAGCTGTCAAAGAGCGTAAGACGAATGGAGCAATAAGATAAAACGCCATTTCAGACCCAAGTGTCCATGCTTGATTTAGTCCGATAGGGAAAAGGCCGTAATATTCATGCGGATAATCTCCAAATGAAACTCTCCAATCTACCCCAAAGAGGAACAGGCTGGGAAGGTAATTCAAAGGGCCACTGCTCCATATCTTATGTACGCATTCAGGATTAATTACTAATGCTGAAAATAGATACATTACCCAATAAAGTGAATAAATACGAATAGCTCGGGACTTATAAAACTTATATGTACTCTCAGTATTAGCGGGATATTTTTTTTCCAAGACATAGCTAATCAGGAAGCCGCTGATAACAAAAAAGAACATTACAGAACTCCCGGCATTCATGCCGAGCTTAATGTAATCTCCAGTGTCAAGTCCTTGCGGATGCAATACAATAATCCGGAAATGGTCAATAACAACTACAAGTGCAAGAAATAAACGAATAAGTCCCATATCAAAATATAATCAAAGTTATTACTCGTTGTAGATACATCAAGCTACTCTACTCTTTTCTTCCACTTCATTATTTAACATATTTATAGCATCTTTAACCGAAGTATAAACATCACGAGGAGGAAAAAGGCTAACAGATACTGGGTAATAACCAAGTTTTGCCTTCAACTTTTCTAGCACTTTATATTCATTTTCTGCGCCAACACCAAGCAGCACCAAAGGTTTTTTGCTGCCAAGATTAGTTTCACTCAGCGAATGTATAGGCTTATCTGTGCCCGGCATATAGCGATTATGTATATCCGCACGATCGTCAATAACAAAATCAATATTAGCACCACATTTAATATAATTTATCATGGTACAGGAACGCGGTGCTGCGCCATAAATAGCAACCTCATAATTTCTAGATTTGGCGAGAGTGAGAAGTGAGTTTATATCTTCTTTCAAAATATGAATTCGATCAGCATACCCCTGATAATAACTTAATGAAAAAGATTTTGCTTTTGCAAGATTGAGAGTTTCAGGAAGTATACGACGAGCTATAAAGGCAACTGATCCACCGCCAAAAGCATAATACCTTTTATCGAGAACTTCAAAGCCATAGCGCCTAAACATGGCATGCACTAAATCTTCCGTAAAATAATTTACATGTTCTTCCCACAGGATTACAGGATTTCCAAAAGCAAAACCCGTTTCGACATGCGGAAGCTCCATAATGAAAAGTCCATCTGGTAAAAGCAGCATATTTAGGCTGGCAAAAAAATCTTCAAGGTCAGTGACATGTTCGAGTACATGGCGCGCAAAAATAAAATCAAATTTAGCATGTTTCTTGAGCAATGATTCGCTGCTGGAAGAGGTTAGGTAATCAACATATATATTCTGAAAACCCTCCTTAGCGATAACAGCAGCATGGCTATTGGGTTCGATACCAACCAGTATATTAAATCCATGTCCTTTGAGTGATTTTAGCAAGCTGCCATCGTTACAGCCTACATCTAACACGGCACCCGGCGACTTATAGGCAACAACCGTAGTAATAAGTTCATCAATATGTCTGGGTTTCTGAAAGCTGGTAGAATAGGTCTCTGCATCATATAAAATATCAGGTTGAATTGTGTCGTGAATTTGCAATAGCCCGCAATTATTACAATAGTGGAAATGTACCGGAAAAAAATATTCTTTCTCAGACAGTGATTTGCGCAACTGGTGCGATAAAGGCATATATCCCAGATTGATTACTTCATGCAAGTCCGTACTCGAACACAAACGACAACCGGATGCATTGTATTTAGTATTTTGTAATTTATCGACGAAATGTTTCTCTAATTCTTTTTTAACAGCAATTATATCACTATCCACATCATTACTACATTTAAGTGGTTCATATTCACAGGGGATAAATTGTCGCGTATTTAACATAGAATGGTGAATCGGGTGGCTGTAAGTATGGGCTGCGACAAAATCATTTGGACTAAATGCCCTGCCAGTGACTTCAAACACTCTCGAAGCGGGCGCAAAATTATTGATATAGGCCTCTTCGGCGTTCTCAATAATTTTATATTTTGGAAATTCATCTGCATCGGAAAACATGCGAACCGGAAGCAGAAAATCTACCCAGGAAAATGGCATAACATAATCACTGCAAATCCTGCGGGCAGAAGTAGCAAGCGGATGAGTATAAATGGAATGTACGACTATTCCTTCAGGAACAGGCCAGAATATTTCGCGTGCATGTTTGCCAAAACTCTTGTTTTGGTCATGTACTAACTGGGAAGTGATATAATTATGCGGATGTTTTAAGGCAAGGCTTGCTAAATCCTTGGTTTTTATTTCTAACGCACCGGTTACCCCATATGTATCTTTCAATGCCTTCAGAAAACTGTCTCTTTCAGCAACAAGGTTGCCTGCACCACAGCAATCATAACCTTCTTTCAGGTAACGATGCATATTAGTAAAAGAAGGGTTGGCGACTATTGAATCAACCGGAATAAGGAAGAGATTCGCTTTAAGGCTACGTGCAAAGAGTATATTTATATGATCTAAAATTCCATACAGCATATAGGACCATTTGTCCGGGCCGTCCTCTCCTGTAAAAAGCCCAAGACATTTTTCCGGGAAACAGAAAAATTCAACTTGAGCTACCTTTGATAGCTCCGCGTACACAGCATGATTTTCTATAAATTCTTTGCCTTCGGGAGTTGTAACGATGGAATGTACAAGTAAACCGTGCGCTTTCAAGGCAGGCATATTGCCGGAAGCCAGCATGGAGCGCACATTATAATTCATGAAATCATCTAGATATTTCTTACCCCATACGATAGAGCCGACGAGATTAATCTCTTCCTCTGAACATTGAATGGTTATTGTTTCAGAACGCCTGACGATTTCTGCATCTTCTGATTGAATAAAATTAAGCAAATTTATCAGAGTATCATATCTGGGTTTTGAATCTATTAGCTCAATCAGGTAAAGCACTTTTAAGGCATCACTAATTCTAGAATTCTGAATCAAAATTAGAGCAACCTCTTCGAGAAACAATTGGCAATCATTTTTGATAATGAGCGAGGTTTCTCGGATAGCATCAAAGGCAATAATTTTCAATTCCGGCAAAAGAGCCTTGTCAAATAATCTCCAAGATTTCAAAAGAGCCGATGCATATAGTAATTCCATAACCATATTTCCGCCAAATAAACAACCACCAGCGGCCATATTATTGGCTAGATATAAAAAGTCGCGATAGCGTTTTTCACTCAGAAGGTATTGCAATCTTTGCTGGTCTTCTTTGGAAAGGCGGATGTTTTTTCCTTTCCTGAAACTTCCGCCCAATGCACCAAGTAATGAGCTAAAGCTTTTTTCTGTCGTCCTTAATAAATTCGATCTACAATATAAGGCATAAATAAATGGAACTTTTGATAGGGATCTCCTGATAAAGAGGTACGATTTACTAATATAAATAATAGATAGAACGGATATTCTCCTCATATTTATATGATCCCTAAAACTCTTTAATTTGGCAAACAAAAAAGAGAATTTAATGATTTAAGCATAAAGTACAATATTTATTTTGCTGGTTTGTTGCAAAATCAGTTAGTTAATTTTATTTCTAATCATTGATTGATGAACTTAGAAGTTTATCCATAGAAACCAACATTTGATAGCGTGAAATGTTAGGATCATCATTGTTTTTTTATGAATTTATTTGCATTGAGCGCCATCTTTGTTAAACAGAGTTAATTATTACAGCAATAGTGAGTTTTCTATGACAGAGGTACCCGGCCTCCATCCCCCATATAACACGCCTCCACTAGATGCACGCTCGCGTGAGTTGCGCGGGTTGCTGGTGCGCATGATAAAAGTGGATGGCCGTGGCCATATAGGGCCTGCTTTATCCCTGTTTGAGATTCTGCGCGTGCTCTATGACGATGTATTGCGGTTCGATGCTAAGAATCCGCGCTGGGCGGAGCGTGATCGCTGTATACTCAGCAAAGGTCACGGTTGCATAGCCCTCTTTGCTTTACTTGCCGATAAAGGATTCTTTCCAATGGAAGAACTGGATCGGTTTTGCCACAAGGACAGCATATTGGGCGGCCACCCTGAATATGGCAAAGTTCCGGGAGTTGAAGCCTCTACAGGCGCACTCGGGCATGGGCTTCCCATCGGCATAGGTATGGCTTTGGCAGCGCGCATACAAAAACGCGATAGCAAAGTGTTTGTCATTATGGGGGACGGCGAAACCAATGAGGGCTCCGTGTGGGAAGCTGCCATGTGCGCGGGTAAGCACACACTTTCCAATCTCACTGTGCTGATAGATTATAATAAAATTCAGTCTGCCGGTTTTACGCGGGATATTCAGGACATGGAACCGATGGCGGATAAATGGCGCGCCTTTAACTTCGACGTGGAAGAAGTAGATGGTCATGATGTCGCAGCGTTACGTAGTGCGTTAAAAAAATCAAATAACTCGGGAAAACCGAAGGCATTAATTTGCCATACCGTGAAGGGTAAGGGGTTCTCATTCACCGAAAACGAACCAAAATGGCATCATCAATCAGGCATCAAGCCAGAGGTGTTTGCTAAAATGGAAGAAGAATTGAAAGCAGCGTAAGGATTATTTATGCGTAAAGCATGTATTGATATGGTGTATGAATTAGCCAAGCGCGACCCACGGGTGGTGTTTGTGGGTTCAGATTTAAGCCCTGGTTTGCTCAAAGAAATGAAAGCTGAGTTTCCGGAAAGATACTTCATGGAAGGTGTAAGCGAGCAAAATATTATCGGAGTTGCGGCAGGACTCGCGATGGATGGATTTATCCCCTACGTCAATACTATTGCCACCTTTATAACCCGCCGTTGCTATGAGCAGGTAGCGCTTGATGCCTGCTTGCATCATTTGCCAATTCGTTTGATTGGAAATGGTGGAGGATTGGTTTACGCCCCACTTGGGCCAACACATTTGGCTATTGAAGATATGGCAATTATGCGTGCACTGCCCAATATGACTGTAGTGGCGGCAAGTGATGCTGAAGAAATGAAACGTCTTATGGTAGAAACGCTGGAGTGGAAACATCCGGTTTATATTCGTCTCGCCAAAGGTGGTGATCCGGTCGTCAGTAAATCGGAAAACGGCTTCGCCATAGGCAAGGCTATTTTGCTGAAAGATACCAGCGTACATAAACCGGTTCTTATCGTTTCAACAGGCGTTACTACTAACCGCAGCCTTGCAGCAGCAGAACAGTTGGAAAAAGAAGACATCCACTGCCGCGTGTTACATATGCATACTATTAAGCCACTGGATAAAGAAGCTATCTGTAAATTGGCGGCATCTTCCAGCCTTATTGTGACTATTGAAGAACATGTGCTTATGGGTGGCCTTGGCAGCGCTGTGCTTGAATGCCTGGCGGATGAAAACCAGCTGGGCGTACCAGTAAAACGTCTTGGTATACCTGATGTATTTGCTGCGCATTACGGTAGCCAGGATGATTTGCTCAATACCTATGGTCTGCAACCCCTGCAGATTGCAGAAACAATTCGGCAAGCACTTAAGGAGAACAAAAATGACCTCCGCATCGCAGTTGCTTAAGAAAAAATCTTCCGAAGATAGTTCCAAATCACATCAGAGTTTTCTTCTCACCGAAGAAAGCTCGCTGATACAAAAGTTCCTTGAGAAGGGGATTGTACGTGTGCCAGCGGAAGATAAGGTAGCACTGGATAAAATACGGGATTTTCTGGCGGATACTGCCGCAAGCTGGCTACAGCTTCCTGTTCAAAAAGATAAGGGCCAGTTTCTTGATAATATTCATAATCATATTGATGTGAATAAACTTAATGATTTTCGTATGGCACTCATCAATGCAATGAAGCAGCAATCATGGCTGCGTCCGGCTTATTTTTCCATTGCTCGCCGTGCTATTGAAATTCTTGTCGGCAATGAATTGGTAATGCAAAGGAACATTAACCTGAGCATCCAATTGCCAAACGATGATAGCTCAACGTTGCCTGTGCATTCAGATGTATGGTCCGGTGACTCACCTTATGAGGTTGTGCTTTGGGTTCCGTATGTAAATTGTTACGGCACTAAAGCGATGTATTACTGCGATGCTAAAGTGGATGAAAAAGTGCAGGGAAATCTGGAGAAGTTCCAGAATAAAAGCTCGGAAGATCTGTACAATGCAATTGCCAAAGATGCCCCGTTTATTGAAACAAATTATGGTGAAGTATTGCTGTTTACGCAGAATATAATGCACGGAAATCGTGTAAACACGGAAACGGAATCGCGCTGGTCATCTAATTGCCGCTTCAAAAGCGCTCTGAGTCCCTATGCAGATAAGAAACTGGGCGAGTTCTTTGAACCCATTACTTTGCGTCCGGCAACACGTTTTGGTTTGCGCTATAAATTGCCAGAAGGCTTTGAAAGTTGATGACCGACAGTGTGCAATGCATTTACCAGTGATTCCGGTGTGCCATCAAATATTTCTATTATTTCTGCCATTGCCAGATCGGATACTTCCGCACGTTTTTGCAATCCAGAGATGATTCCTGGCCTATCCGCCACATTTTGTTCCTGACTAAGCTTAGCCGTTAGATCGAAAGACTCTATTATTATACGAAATCCTGAAACCCGCCCGCGCCATTTGCTAAAAATTACCGGATCAATCTCTTGAATCTTCCACCCTTCAGTGGGCTGATTCTTCTTCACAAGATCACTGATTTGATTAACCAGACTACTATCATCCATCACTTGGATGGAGCCTTTTATATTGGCACTAATATAATTATAGGTGGGTGCTGTCTCGCTACGGTCGGCTTTATCGGTGGGAAAGCGCGCTGTATACCAACTAGGCGAAATGGATGCGCTTGGGCCATTAACTACAATGGTTAGCTTAGTTTCATTTGTCAGATAAGGAGTGATTGGATTTTCCTTTGCCAAATGAAATTCCACGATTCCATTAGTGTTGGTGTCTTGTCGGAAAGTAAGTGGTGCATATGCTATCACAGGACCGTCTGGGCCGTTGGCTGTAATCGTGGCAAATGGAAAATTTTCCACAAGCGCTTTAAGTACACGCGGATCGCGTTGTTTAAAATGCTCGTAATGCATAATTCAACTTTCTTGTTTAAGCGCCTTCGAGAGCAGTGGATATTATAAATATAGCCACATACAAGTAAGTTAAAATTTTATGACAAGCACCATTATTTATCAATATATTGATTGATAGCTATTTTCTAAAGTGGTGACCCCTACGGGATTCGAACCCGTATTACCACCGTGAAAGGGTGGTGTCCTAACCCTTAGACGAAGGGGTCATGCTTATGCTAAAAAATAGGTCGCCACTATCATCAAGAGTGGTAAGATAAGTCAAGAAGAATTGTAATAATTATAGCGATTAAGGGTATTTTTTATGAAAACGGCCATCGTAACCGGAGCATCGAGGGGTATTGGAGCAGCAACCGCTGTCTTGCTGGCAGGCAAAGGCTATAAAGTAGCAGTGAACTATAATAACAGCCGCGAAAAAGCCGATGCAGTCGTAAATACTATCCTGAAAAACGGCGGTGAGGCTGTGGCAATTCAGGCGGATATGGGCAAAGAAGCCGATATTCTGCGGATGTTTGAAACGGTGGATAAAAAATGGGGTGCCATTTCAGCATTGGTCAATAATGCAGCGGTGAACTCTGTGGGGGCAGTGGAGGAAATCAGCTATAAAACGCTGGAGGATATTTATCGCGTCAATGTGTTTGGAGTGTTCACCGCCTGTCGCGAAGCAGTAAAACACATGAAGGCAAACGGCGGTGCAATCGTCAATGTGTCTTCCGAAGCAGCAAAATTTGGCGGCAATAACATGGCTGCCTATGCCTCTTCCAAAGCTGCGGTTAATACATTTAGCATCGGTTTTGCGCGCGAAGTAGCTCGCCATAATATTCGTGTAAATGTGGTAAGCCCAGGAATTATTTACACAGACGCAAAAGCCACCGTAACGCCGGAACGGCTTGCTTCCATCCCCATGGGACGTATGGGAAAGCCGGAAGAAGTTGCGGAAACTATCGCGTGGCTGCTCTTTGACGCGGCGTCGTATGTCTCTGGCTCTATAGTAGGTGTGACCGGAGCGCGTTAAACTTTACCCATTACAGGAGTAGAAAAGTGGATTTAGACTATTTTAACGAACATGGTTATTTCATCGAAGAAAACGTCTTCAGCACTGCTGAATGTGACGAATTCATTGAAGCATCCAAAAAACTGGAAAGCTATGTCAAAGGCATTCATTATCCGCAAATGATGCCGCACCGCACCGATGCACTTTACCTGAAAGCTCTGCGTAAGCCGCAAGTTGTTGCCTCCATTGCGCAAGCCGTGGGAGGAACTCCTGTAGGATTGCAAACGGAATTCTTTTACTGCAAGCCCGGCACCAAAGGGTTTGGCCGCCATCAGGATAATTTTTTTGTCGAGGCACCTATTGGTGCGTTTGCTTCTGCATGGTGTGCGCTTACCGATGTTGCAGTGGAAAATGGTGCGTTGATTGTCTGGCCGGGAAGCCACAAGGAAGGTTTGCTGCCAGTGCAGAAGGCGACAGGGCAGAAAGATGAGAAGCAGGATCCGAATGCTAATAATGAAGAAACCGTTATTCCCTCACACTATAAACCCATAAACGTAGCAGTAAAAAAAGGATCGGTTGTGTATATTCATGCGCTTTTGGTGCATGGCTCAAACTCCAATACGTCGAAGGATAAATGGCGTCAGGTTCTGCTTAATACCTATATTCGCAAAGGTGAAAAATTCCGCCCTGGTAATTATGCCAAGCGTGAGCCGGTGGAGTTGTAAGTAAAATTTTGAACTACTTTCAGAAAACCCGCCCGATTAAGTAGCTTTACATTACTGGATTATATACTTAATATTAAACAGTAATTAAAATTAATAGGAAAAATGAGCAGCAAAAGCAGCGAAGAAACTCCCAGAATCCGATACGCCAGTGCGGCACATCTGCATATTGCGGCTGTAATTAACGGTGCCTATCATTTTGACACTCTTTTTCAGGCAACCAAAAAACTCGATTCCTTCAAGCGTTTATTCACGGTGGCGAGCGAGCAGGAAGAAAATCCCGAAATACCAAGTCTCATCCTCTGGATTCGCCATTACGACGTGAGCGAAGAAGAAGCCCATAAAGGTGCTATTGGAAATTTTTGCCATATAAAGATTGAGAAAGCCAGTGATGGGCTTTTTACTTTGGTTGCCAATAAACTAGTGACTGAACCAAGATTTCACCCAATGCGCAAACGCCAGAAAGCACGCTGTCCGAACTGGGGTCATCCGATTTTGCGTGCTATGAAAAATGGGCACCAATATGCTACCATTGAAGAAGTAAATGATGCGTTGCAAAGCCTGCATCTGGAATATCCTGAGACTACGATTCCGGCCAGCAATAAACTTTATATTATGGTTTTTAGTCGCAGCGAAGACCCCAAAAATCCGATTAAGAAATATGTACTGGAAATAAAGCACGTGCAGGGTGGGGGATTCACTGTCGAATGTAAGCTCAATGAGTATAACAGGCCAGAGCGAGCAGAATCAGCGGAACCCGAAAGGGAAGAAACCGTTCCTATGGGGCATTTTTCCTCGATGATCGCACTCAAGCGCAATAGAAAATCGAAGAAGAAACCTACTGAAACTCAATAAGATACCCTGCTTGTAATAAAACTTTCATTAAATCTTCATAAACCCGTCATAATATTACGGTGCTATTCTGCTATAATAGGCGTTCTAAATTTTGTATCTAGAATTCACAAATAAACTAATACCTAAACTATTTTTTAGTACCTAAAACCTTATCGACATGAAGAAAAAATTAAACACGAACGAAAAGAAGGGAATAGCATTATTTGTAGCTCTTATTGCATTTATAATAAGTCTGCTCATCTATTTCCTGGGGTTTAGAGATTTTTGTCTTGTGGCTGCCGTTATCATCATATTCATTGGAATTGGTGATACAATTGCCAAAATGCGCAAGCAAAAAGAATTTCCCTAAAGTAGGAATACCCCTGACTTAACCATATTTGGTTATCTAAAATCAGTCAGGGGATTTTTTTGCTCGGAATTTGAGTAATCTACTAAATTTCGGGTCTTCCAATTGAAATATAGCGTATCCCAGCTTTTTTCATCTCATCACGTTTATAAATATTACGCAGGTCAATGATAAGCGGTTCCTTGAGAAGTTTTTTGATCTTCTTCAAATCCAGTCGCATGAATTCATTCCACTCGGTAAGCAGCACTAATGCATCCGCATCCTGCATAGTCTCATAGGCATTTTCACACCATTTAATATCACCGGTTAGAAGCTTTTTTGCTTCGTTCATGCCCTGTGGGTCGTAAACGCTCACATTCGCGCGCGCGCGCAGTAACTCTGGTATAATGATCAAACTTGAACTATCACGCATATCGTCGGTGCCAGGCTTGAAGGTAAGGCCAAGTATAGCAATTTTCTTTTTCGATACCGAGCCGCCAACAGCATCAACGATTTTTTCTGTCATCCGGTATTTGCGCAAATCATTG
Source organism: Alphaproteobacteria bacterium (assembly GCA_013288335.1). Lineage (GTDB taxonomy): Bacteria > Pseudomonadota > Alphaproteobacteria > Rickettsiales > JABCZZ01 > JABCZZ01. The sequence continues at coordinate 60,938 of JABDCC010000003.1, read as the reverse complement.
GAAAGCACGACCGATTCCACAATGCGGGAATTTGCTCCTGCGGCTTCTGCCATTTTCACAAGCGCGATAGTATCTTTGGGGAAACATGAGCCGCCATAACCCGGGCCTGGCTCCAGATAACGTTTTCCAATACGGTTATCCAATCCCATGCCTTGTGCGACATCGAGAATATTGGCGCCGAGCTTCTCACATAAATCCGCCATCTCATTAATGAAAGCAATCTTGGTGGCAAGGAAACTGTTGGCGGCGTATTTGATAAGCTCGGAGGATTCGATGCTGGTAAACAGAATCGGGGTATTATTCATTTTTAGTGGACGATAGAGTTCGGAAATCAGATCTTCAGCGCGTTTGCTTTCTACACCTACAATCACACGGTCAGGGCGCATGAAATCTTCAATCGCTGAGCCTTCACGAAGGAACTCAGGATTGGATGCCACATCAAAATCAAGCGTGGGATTGGTTTCACGCATTACTTCTTTAATTTTTCTACCAGTTCCTGCCGGAACCGTTGATTTAGTTACTACGAGTATATATTTATCGCTTGAGCGAGCTATTTCTTCGGCAGCGGCGAATACGTAGGAGAGATCGGCATAGCCATAGCTGTCGTCGTAACGTGAAGGTGTTCCGACTGCTATGAATACCACCTCAGCGTCTTTCAATGCTTCTGCAAGATTGTCACTAAAAAATAAACGACTAGCTTTTACATTGGAGTGCATTAAGGTTTCAAGGCCAGGTTCGTAAATAGGCGCCACGCCTTTATTCAGCATTTCGATTTTGTTTTTGTCTTTATCGACACAAGTCACCGTATAGCCGAACTCGGAAAAACACACACCCGATACAAGTCCAACATAACCAGTACCTACAAACACGATCTTCATTTACTATTCCTTACTCACAAACTGTTTCATAATTTCCATCACACGATCTTTCATATCAGCACGATCTAACGCGAAAGCGATATTTGCCTCAACATAGCCTACGCGGTTACCACAGTCATAACGCTTGCCGTCAAAACGGTAGCCATAAAACGGCGTTTTTCCAATCATGGTATTCATAGCATCAGTGAGCTGAATTTCGCCGCCGCTACCTTTTTTCTGGGTTTCCAACACATCAAATATACCGGGTTCAAGAATATAACGACCAATAATGGAAAGGGTAGAGGGAGCGTTTTTAGGATCGGGTTTTTCTACTAGTCCTCTTGCGGTTACAAGTTTGCCTTCAGAATTCTCAATATCAAGAATACCATAACTCTTGGTTTTTTCGCGCGGAACATCCATCACCGCTGCCATGTTTCCACCGGTTTTATTGTATTGTTCTATCATCTGGCCGAGACAGGGTTTTTCCGAAAGCACCATATCGTCGGCAAGAATAACGGCAAAAGGCTCATCGCCTATCAGATTACGCGCGCACCATACTGCATGGCCCAACCCCAACGGGTCTTGCTGGCGTGTGTAGGAGATACTTCCGGCAGGCGGCAGCCAGTCGCGGGTAAGCGCCAACTCATTATGTTTGTCACGTGAGGAAAGCGTGTGCTGAAGCTCATAAGAATGATCAAAGTGATCTTCAATTGCGCTTTTGTTACGTCCGGTGACAAAGATGAACTGTTCAATACCTGCAGCACGCGCTTCATCAAAAGCATAATGAATAATGGGGCGATCCACTACCGGCAGCATTTCCTTGGGCATGGATTTGGTGGCAGGCAGGAAACGTGTGCCCAAGCCTCCAACGGGAAATACAACTTTGCGAACTTTTTTCTTCATGAGTATTACAATTGGGCAGGCGGTTAATTTTCGCCCCTACTATTGCTGCAAAGATGTAAATGTCAAAGATTTTTAGCGAAAAAGGCTTAGTTCATGGATATGGTCTTATCGCCTTTATTAAGTGCGGCATCCATAAGCGAGGTGGAGGTAATTTCGGGTTTAGGCGAGATAGTATCTGTAAATTGCTTAGCTGGAGGTTCCTGAGGTGTTTGTGCTTGTTGTGGTTGTACAGTTGCGGTTTTCTGCGAAGCACTGAACGGGTCAACACCTGTCGTCTGAATTGCTTTCCATCTCTCTAATGCCATTTTTTCACTGCCCTGAAGACCTGCAACAAAGCGCGGTGTAAAGCGGAATGCCTCTACCACGTTATTGGCGATGATGACCAATGCTGTGGAGAGTCCTATAGCTTTAACGGTGCGGCTCTTAAAAAGTTCAGCAACGCCGGCAATCGCAAGTGCGGCAAACGTTTTTACCACCATCCAGATGGCGGGTTCTGCAAAATCCTGCGTTTGGCCAGGGCCGTACGCACGGCGCTGCACCTCAAATTTAATAAGTTCCTGAAGTTTTGGGTTATCTTGCGCATGTTTACGTATTGATCTTTCGATGAATTTATCAGTGGTCCTATGCAAGTGCGGCGCACCCCACGCGTTGACCTTCTCGACTAATCTTTGATAAAGCCCATCTTCTGAATTATCAGCCATAACGCTTTCCGTCGTTAAATCGTGAGGCTAATATTAACACATAGCATAGCTAAGTTCATTGGTTAAAATGTGAACATATTGTTACAAATACACAATTTTCATGTGTTTTGCCCTTAATGGATATGCAGATGAATATGCGCTTTTATGCTTGACAAGCCACGGAAAATGATTAGTTTTCCACCACTCAAATACCCCGACTCAAATCAATTGTGGAATTATTGTCATGGCTAAGAAAAATATCGTTCTCATAAAGCTTGAAAGCAGTGCTGACACTGGCTTTTTCTATGTTAAAAAGAAAAATCCGAAAAAGCAGACTGAAAAGCTTTCTTTTACTAAATATGATCCCGTTGTGCGCAAGCATGTCGTATTTAAGGAAACCAAGCTGAAATAACGGCTTTTCGGTTTAATCATCTTTTTAGAGAAAATTAATGTTTATTTCCAATGCATTGGCTGTTGAGCCAGCGTCATCACCCACTTTGGCAGATTCACCTTCTCCGCTTATGGGCGGCGCGCTCCCGATGCTCATGATTGCATTGGTATTTTATATCCTTCTTATAAGGCCGAACCAGAAGAAGATAAAAGACCATGAAGCCATGATAAAGTCACTAAAACGTGGCGACAAGGTGGTGACTGCTGGTGGTGTACTGGGTGTTATTCAGAAAATTGAAGATGATAATATTCTGGTAGTAGAAATTGCGCCGGAAGTAAAAATACGCGTTATGCAAGACACCATCTCTGTTGTTTTGAACAAAACTCCGATAGCTAACGATAACAAGGCCGATAAACCAAAATAAGGAATAGCTCTGTGCTTGATTTTCCACGCTGGAAACTATTTACCATACTTGGCGTCTGCCTGTTTTTTACGTTGCTTGCTCTTCCTAATCTTTTTTCTGAAAATACCCGTGAGAAATTCCCAGCTTTCTTGCCGTCGCGCACTGTAAATCTAGGTTTGGATTTGCAGGGCGGCTCTTATTTGCTGCTCGAATTGCAGATTGATCATTACATGCATGAACAGCTCACCAGTCTAGTAGATGGGCTGCGCACTGAGCTGATTGCAAAGAAAGTAATGTATCAGGGGCTTGCGTTAAACGATAACGTAGTGAGCTTCACACTTTTGAAACAGTCTAATAATGTGGATATTAAAGACGTAGTAAAAGGTGTTAATTCTGATCTCGATATTACCGATAAAGGTAATGGAAGATATGAAGTGGGTTTTTCAGCAAATTCATTGAAAGCAAAAAAATTGCAGTTGCTTGAGCAATCCATGCAGATTGTAAACCGCCGCGTTAATGAAAGTGGAACGCGCGAACCGATTATTCAGCGCCAGGGCGATAACCGTATTGTGCTGCAAGTACCAGGCTTGCAAGACCCCGAGCATTTAAAATCATTGCTCGGAAAAACTGCAAAAATGACTTTTCATTTAGTGGATGAAACTGCCGATATGACAGAAGTAATGCATGGCAAAGTGCCAGTGGGGACGCGTGTGTTATTTGAGGATGAAAAAGATTCAAACGGCAAAGATATCCATATTCCGGTTGCTATCAAAACCCGTGTGATGCTCAGTGGCGATATGTTAGTGGATGCAGCAGCGACCTTTGATAATCAGACGAATGAGCCCGCAGTGAGTTTCCGTTTTAATACGACTGGTGCGCAGAAATTTGCTGAAATCACCCGCGATAATGTGGGCAAACGTTTTGCTGTGGTGCTTGATGATAAAGTAATAACCGCGCCGGTAATCCGTAGCGCGATTCTTGGTGGCAATGGCATTATCACCGGAAGTTATACCACAGAATCTGCCAATGAATTAGCAGTGTTATTGCGATCCGGTGCTTTGCCTGTACCGCTTAAAGTAATTGAAGAACGCAGCGTTGGTCCGAGCTTAGGTGCGGATTCCATCAGCGCCGGCAAACAAGCATCACTGCTTGGCGTAGTGCTGGTAATGGGTTTCATGCTTATCAATTATGGCTTATTCGGCATTTTTGCCAATGTTGCGCTTTTGGTGAATCTTATCTTCATCATGGGTGCGCTTTCGCTCTTTCAGGCAACGCTCACACTTCCGGGTATTGCCGGTATGGTGTTGACGCTTGGCATGGCGGTGGATGCAAACGTGTTGATTTATGAACGCATACGCGAAGAAATCCGCAATGGCAAATCACCTTTCTCCGCGATTGAACATGGTTTCCGTATTGCTCGTGGCACTATTCTTGATGCCAACGTTACTACGCTAATTGCTGCTATTTTGCTGTTTTACTTTGGTACCGGAACCGTGAAAGGCTTCGCGGTTACCCTTGCGATTGGTATCCTCGCCTCGATGTTTACAGCGATAATCCTCACCCGCCTGATGGTCGCCACCTGGCTGCGCCGTACACGGCCTAAGACAATTCCAATTTAAGAGATGTAAATATCATCTTTGCGGATATCATCCGGCTTAATGCTGCTGGTCCTAAGATGTCTGCCGCGTTTAGGATTTAGTTCTTTAGCCGCTTTGGCTCTTTCCTTTAGATTTTCGATATTTTTCTCAAAATTTTCCTGGCGAGTATCGATGAGCATTTTTAACCGAACTTTATCGGTATAATCTGAGTGATCTTTATTAAAAACCCGAATATTTTCTACGGATGCTATACTGTAAGTAATTCCCGTAAGGCCAAGTTCTTTTAAATGGGTTTTTATAACACCTGCATCTAACCTATCCACATGAAAAGTAATCTCGAGCAATTGTTTTTTGTCGATGAGTGTTTTTTGTTCATCAGTAAGATAGTTGCTGAAATTCGGTTTTAGCCCAAACGAGGAGCGTAATGTTTTTTGCAAATAATCATCGGTTCGCATTATATAATCGCTATACAGGCTTTCGTTAAAACGAAATAAATGATTGTCGGTGCTGTTGACTAAATACCTAATAAAATCACGTATAATATCGCTTTGCTGCATAAGCATGCATTCCGTTGTTATTAAGCATTACGGCAAAATTGCCAAATTTATTCAGCAACATAATAGCATAGAAATGTTACAGTTTTATGACGAGGCGATGAATTAAATATTATTAGCCTCTTTAGGCTATAATAATCCCAATTTTATTAAGCGACGCTGACTAACCCAGATACGCGATTTGTTGGATGTTATTAAGAATTTCTTAATGACTTTGGGCTAAACTGGTCTTTCAAAATCAGTTTATTTCTGAGGCTATTGTGACAAAATCCACCAAAAAACCATCGCCATTTTTTACACTCGAAGAAGCAAGGAATTTCTTTGAAAATCCCGCTCTAGAAAGAGTGATGAAATTTGCAGAAGGAATTTCCCTTAGCAAAGAGGGGTTTTATTTTGAAGGCGTTGTTCTGGGTAATCCGAAAAATTTATCGACAGTCAGTGACGATTTATATTTTTCGCTTCTGGTGATTAAGATTATATGTGATGAGGCGCAACTAAAGAAAGATTTTGAAAAACTGTATCAAAAACTCGGAAATACGAATGAGCAAGATAAAATTGAATCTGTAGTCCGCTCTCTCAAAACAGAAGATAATATAAAGAGTGTTTCACCCATTATTGTAAATGGTGAAGCTGCTATTGTGCCATTTAAAACAAAACAAGATTATGATGATAATAGTTTCGGTAATAATTTTAAAATTGAGAATGTTTTAAAAAGTGGTTTATTTAAAAAAATCAAGCATTTTAAAGATTACATAAATGCACTCGATACACACAATTCTGCCAACGAAAGCCTGCTATCTAAATATAATGAAATAGCCACCGATTTTGATGAGGTATTGGGCAAGTTAAAACTGCCAATAAGAAAAAGTTTTACGAATATTGCTGCCGAAGAAAAAGAAATCAAAAATAACCAAAAACGTGGTAAATGAACACCCGTTGTCATACCGCACTCGTTGCGGTATCCAGTCAAAAATAAGTCCAGACCCCGCAACAAGTGCGGGGTGACACATTATAAACTACCCCAAATTCGCGTTTGCGAAATCCCAGTTCACTAATTTATCCAGAAAAGTAGTGATATAATCCGGGCGGCGGTTTTGGTAATCAAGGTAATAAGCATGTTCCCATACATCCATCGTAAGAATTGCTGTCTGGTTATGCACCATCGGCAAATCAGCATTCGGGGTTTTGGTGACTTTTAACGTGCCGTTTTCCAGCACCAGCCATGCCCAACCACTGCCAAACTGAGTTGCGCCTGCGGTTTTAAACGCTTCTTTGAAAGCATCAAAACTGCCAAAATCCTTGGTAATTTTATCGGCAATCTTACCTTTCGGTGCGCCGCCGCCACTTGGTTTCATGGAGTTCCAGTAAAATGTGTGGTTCCACACCTGTGCAGCATTATTAAAAATGCCAGCTTTTGCACTGTCACCAGCGGTTTTCTTGATGATTTCTTCCAGAGAAAGCTTTGCCAGATCGGAATCTTTTATCAGGTTGTTAAGGTTGGTAACATAAGCCTGATGGTGCTTGCCATGGTGAAAACTCAAGGTATTCGCGCTGATATAAGGCTCTAAGGCATCACCTGCATAAGGCAATTCCGGAAGGGTAAAAGTCATGTTATTCTCCTTGTTAACGATTGAAGTAGTGTTTGTTTCGGCATACGCTCTATTAGTTACAGCCATACGTGCCCCCATTAAGGTTAAAGCGGCCACAGCAATCGTAGATTTACAGAAACTGCGCCGCGTGAGTTGCATAAGTTACCTTCTTAAGTTGGTAACTTAATACCACCCTTATATAAATATTCAATGATGATTGCATAAATTTGCCAGTATGGTTAAAGATAAGTATTATTAGCATTTTTAATGGATTAGTTATTATGATTCCACGTTATTCCCGTCCTGAAATGGTTGCCATATGGGAGGCTCAGAACCGCTACCGCATATGGTTTGAAATTGAAGCCCACGCTTGCGATGCGCTTGCTATAGAAGGCGTAATCCCAAAGTCCGCTGCCAAAAATATATGGAAAAAAGGCAAATTTGATGTTGCGCGCATTGATGAAATCGAGCGCGTGACTAAGCATGACGTCATCGCGTTTTTGACCAATGTGGCCGAGTATGTAGGCGAAGATTCACGCTTTATGCATCAGGGGATGACCAGTTCTGACGTTTTGGATACCTGCCTTGCTGTTCAGTTAAAAGAAGCGAGCGACTTGTTGCTTGCTGATTTGGACAAACTTCTTGCAGTATTAAAGCGCCGGGCAATGGAAACCAAAAACATGGTGTGCGTAGGTCGCAGTCACGGCATCCACGCAGAGCCAACCACCTTCGGCATTAAATTAGCGCGCTATTACGCAGAATTTGAACGCTGCAAGAAACGGTTACTGGCGGCAAGAGAAGAAATAGCGACCTGTGCCATTTCCGGTGCGGTCGGTACCTATGCAAACATTGCTCCTGTTGTTGAAAAATATGTAGCCGGAAAACTTGGACTGAAGGTTGAGCCGGTTTCAAGCCAGGTAATTCCGCGTGATCGCCATGCGATGTATTTTGCAACTTTAGCAGTGATTGCTGGCTGCATTGAAAACATCGCAACGGAGATCCGCCATAGCCAGCGTACGGAAGTGCTCGAAGCAGAAGAATATTTTTCACCCGGGCAAAAGGGTAGCTCGGCAATGCCCCATAAACGCAACCCGGTGCTTTCGGAAAATCTTTGTGGTCTGGCACGCATGGTGCGCTCTTATGCCATACCCGCACTGGAAAACGTGGCGCTCTGGCATGAACGCGATATTTCGCATTCGTCGGTAGAGCGTATGATTGCCCCCGATGCCACCGTAACGCTTGATTTTGCATTGGTGCGGCTCACCGGCATGATGGATAAACTTATCGTATATCCGGAAAATATGCTGAGGAACATGAACAAACTTGGCGGATTGGTTTTCTCGCAACGAGTGTTGCTTGCACTCACTCAGGCTGGCGTTTCACGTGAGGATTCTTACGTGCTCGTGCAGCGCAATGCCATGAAGGTCTGGGAACATGGCAAGGATTTCCTGACTGAGTTGCTCGCTGATAAGCAAGTGACCAAGGCTTTAAAATCCACAGAAATTAAAAAGCTCTTTAATCTCGATTATCACACTAAACATGTGAATACGATTTTTAAAAGAGTCTTTAAAGCCTAACGATGCAGCAAACTAAAGAATTCCTGGCGGGTTCGGGCATCTCTGCGGAACTGGCCTAGCATATGGCTGGTCTGCATGACCGAACCACGCTTATGCACACCGCGTGAAGTCATGCACTGATGCACCGCCTCAATCACCACGGCAACACCTTTGGGCTGTAACGTATCGTTTAACGCATTGGCGATTTGTGCCGTCATCTTTTCCTGAATCTGCAGACGTTTGGAATAAGCATCCACCAATCTTGCGAGTTTGCTGATACCGATGACTTTATTATTAGGCAGATAAGCAATGTGCGCCTTGCCAGTAAACGGCACCATATGGTGTTCGCAGTGCGATTCAAACTCAATATCTTGCAACACTACCATTTCATCATAGCCTTCGACTTCTTTGAAAGTACGGCTCAGAATGTCATGGGCGTTGACGTCATAACCGGCAAAAAATTCGCGGTAGGATTTCACTACGCGCTTGGGTGTATCGAGCAAACCTTCGCGCTTCGGGTCATCACCCGCCCAACGGATTAATGTGCGTACGGCCTCTTCGGCTTCCGATACCGTCGGTTTTTTTATTTTCACCGGTTTTGATTTCATTTGTATTTTTCCTGCAAATCTTATTGTAGAACAACGTATCTAACATTGTTTTTACGGTCACTCAAGCAAGTGTTTTATATATGACAAAGGCAAAAAATAAGTCATTAGCGCTTGTAATTAAAAGAATAATTGATGTTACCGGCGCGGGTTTTGCGCTTATTATTTTTCTGCCCATTTTCATAGTTATTTCCCTAATTATACGCCGCGATGGCGGTCATGCTATTTTTAAGCAACCCCGAATTGGTAAGAGTGGCAGGATTTTCCCGTGTTATAAATTCCGCTCCATGTGCGTGGGCGCGGAAGGTATATTAGCCGAGCATGCTCAAAAAAGTGAAGAATGGCAGAAATTTCAGAAGCTCAAAAATGATGCACGCATTACAAAAATTGGTGAATTTATTCGCTATGCCAGTGTCGATGAATTGCCGCAATTACTAAATGTGCTCAAGGGAGATATGAGTTTTGTGGGGCCGCGCCCGATTTTACCCGGGCAGGAAACTTATTACGGCGAAGATTTTAGGTATTACACAAGCGTAAAACCGGGAATCACCGGGCCTTGGCAAGTAAATGGGCGCAACAAACTTACCTTTGATGAAAGGGTTATTTTAGAATGTGATTATGCAAGAAATTGGAGTATAGCAGGCGACATGATTATTTTATTCAGAACGTTGCCGGCCATATTGCAGGGCGCATAAATTATGTATAGAGATTTTCTTATTGCCATCACAGACCTCGGCGATAGTTCCGTAATTTGCGGCATCGTTTTTGTAGGGATCATTTATTTACTCTATAACAAATGCGGCAGAGGCGCACTCGCTTTGGCTTTGGCGCTAATACTTAGCAGCTGCGGGATTGCGCTCGCTAAATTACTTTTCATAGGCTGTGGCGGAGTTTCCTATACATCGAGCATCAATTCACCGAGCGGGCACACAGCATTATCATTAGCGGTTTATGGCACTTACACATTGCTTTTATGCAGTCAACTACGAGGCTGGAGGCAAATTTTTGTAATTGTCATCATAGTCGATCTGATAGCAGCCATTGCCGCAACGCGGGTGGTACTTGGGTTTCACAATATTACAGAAGTGATGTTAGGTATTATTGTAGGCGGAGTAGCGCTCTTACTCGTGCAGCAATATGTAAAACGCGGACCGCTCAAATCATTTAATGTATATCTGCTTATTCTATGCATTGTGATTACTGCGGCACTCCTTCACGGATTCCGCCTTCCGGCAGAACATTTGATTCAGGAAATTGCTAAATATATAAGACCGTATTCACCGATTTGTAAGTAGATTCAGGGCAAAAAAAGTCCCACCCGAGGGCAGGACTTAAAACTTTAAAAGAGAATTTAAATAATTAATGGATACCTAAATCACCTGCTTCTTTTCTGAATCTTTTGATGGCCGCCCTAAGTGCAAACGTAAAAGCTACAACACAAACAATTTCAAATATTATTGTCTGAATGCGATCTTTAGCACTTAAATATGGCCATACAAAATAGTCAATGGCTGCACACATGATAATTGCGGTAATGACAGCGATAACAAACAATTTTCTGCGATATTCCCAATCAATTATTCCTTTTTTTTCCTCTCTTTTTTCAGTTACAAAAAATTTTTCTTTTTTCATGTTCTTAAGTTTTAATATATTAAATTTAATTTGTTACAAATTGAGGCTAGATACTTGTGTAAGTATGCGATAGTCTGAATACTAAAATAAGCTGTTATTGTAACACGCCGTTCTACCAGAATTATTACGGTTTTATGAAGTTTTAATGAAACTTTTGTGACAAGAAGCGGAGAATACGGGAAAAAGGGAATACAAGAAAGATTGCTATTTCTGGAATTCTCGATTTCCCGACTTCTATTTTTTCTTATAATCAAGCCGCGTAAAACGCGCCGCCAGTCACAATATGATTGGTGCCTGTGGTGGTGGGCAGGGTGAGGGGTAATCGTTTGATTGAACGAATAGCCAAAAATGCGAAAGCCTGCGCTTCCAGCGCGTCGCCATACCAGCCAAGGGTTTCAACCGGACGCACGCCAACTAATTCTTTGTCGATTGCCTTCATAAGCGCCGGGTTATGCCTGCCGCCGCCTGCCACATACCAATGTTTTGCCGGAACCGGGAAATAATCCTGCGCACTCACAATGGCTTTAGCGGTGAAAGCAGTGAGGGTTGCCGCGCCATCTTCCTTACTCAGGGTTTCAACGCCTTCCAATGTAAAATAATTACGATCCAGCGATTTTGGCGGGTTAATGGCAAAAAACGGATCGGCCATATATTCCTTGAGTATTTGCTCATCCACTTTTCCGGCAAGCGCCAGTTTTCCATCTTTATCAAGATTCTGCCCGGTATATTGCAGCGCCCATTCATTAAGCAGCACATTGCCGGGGCCAGTATCAAACGCAATAATATCGAGCGCCAGCAGGTCATTTCCGGTATTTTCCGAACGCCCGACCCAGGTTAAGTTCGCAATACCGCCGATATTGAGTATCACCACCGGCAAATCCATGTGCTTGACCAAACTTGCATGAAACAGCGGCACAAGAGGCGCACCTTGGCCACCTGCTGCCACATCGCGCCTGCGAAAATCACACACAACATCAATGCCGGTTTTTTCTGCAAGCAGTGCGCCGTTGCCGATTTGCCAGGTTAGTCCTTCGTTTGGGCGATGGGCTATAGTTTGGCCATGAAAACCTATGACTTTGATGTCTTTAGGTTTCATGTTTGCCTGTTTAAGCAGCGCCTTTGCCGCATCCACATGCGCCATGGTAATTTTCTGCTCGATTCTCGCGATATCCCCGCGCATATAAACCGATTCACGAATATCTTTGCGTAAATTATCCTCGAACGGCACCGTGACCCACGGTCCCATTTCAAATATCTCGTTGCCATCGGTGCGGATGAGTGCGGTGTCTATGCCGTCAAGCGATGTTCCGCTCATTAAACCCAGCGCCCAGTAATTTTCCTGCATATCGCGTTCCTTGCGTTTTCTTTTGTAATCTTTATAAATTGTTTTTCGTATATTATCTCTAGGTAAGTCCATGACAAGTAACAAGTCCGAATTTATACATATCATAAAAGAACGCGGTTTTCTTCATCAATGCACGGACATTGATGGATTAGCTAAAGTAATGGATGAAGATAGCATTACCGCGTATATAGGTTTTGATTGTACTGCCCCGAGTCTTCATGTGGGCAGCCTGATGCAAATCATGATTCTGCGCTGGTTGCAAAAATGCGGGCATAAGCCGATTGTTTTAATGGGTGGCGGCACTACAAAAATCGGCGATCCTTCTGGTAAAGATGAATCGCGGAAATTACTTACTGATATGAACATCATTGGCAATCTGGAGAGTATTAAAGATGTCTTTGGAAATTTTATTCAGTTCGGCGGCACTGCAAAAAATAATGCGCTGTTTCTCAATAATGCTGATTGGCTGGATAATCTCAATTATATAGAGTTCTTGCGTGATTACGGAAAGCATTTTTCTGTCAACCGTATGCTAAGTATGGATAGCGTAAAACTCCGGTTAGAGCGCGAGCAAAACCTGAGTTTTCTTGAATTTAATTATATGATCCTGCAAGCATATGATTTTGTAAAACTGAATGAAGAATACGAATGTCGTTTACAAATTGGTGGAAGTGACCAATGGGGAAATATCGTTAATGGTGTAGAGCTTAGCCGTAAGATTAATTACATAGGTGACGCTATCATAGGAACAGATCAAATCGATTCTAAAAAGTTATTCGGCCTCACCACCCCGCTTATCACCACTTCTTCCGGTGCAAAAATGGGCAAGACTGCCAATGGTGCAGTGTGGCTCAATGCCGATATGTTATCGCCCTTCGACTACTGGCAGTTCTGGCGCAATACCGAGGATGCAGATGTTGGTAAATTCCTCCGCTTCTTTACGGAGCTGCCGATGGATGAAATTTATAAACTCGAAATACTACAGGGCTCCGAAATTAACGAGGCAAAAAAGATTCTTGCCAATGAAGCGACTAAACTTTGCCACGGGATTGCTGCTGCGCAGCAATCTGCTGAAACCGCGCGCAAGACTTTTGAAGAGGGTGGTGCAGACGAAAACTTAAAAACATTTTTTATTGAAAAATCCCTGCTAGAAGCTGGCGTTCCAGTGTTTGAGCTGTTTCACATGGCGGGAATGAAAGAGAGCAAAGGGGAGGCTAAAAAACTAATAGAGGGAGGCGGCGCAAAGGTGAACGATGAGAAAGTTGTAGATGCAAAAATGTCAATAAATTTATTTCACATAAAAAATTGTGGATATGTCAAATTGAGTTCTGGTAAGAAGCATCACTTGCTTATAAAGATAAAAGAATAATACACTCCCAAAGTGGGACTATAAGAAAAAAGAAAAATAATAATATGCGCCGTGTTGTTATTGCCGGGATGGTTGCGAATGGACTGGAGTGGTACGATTTTGCCCTTTACGGGTATTTTGTCACCATTATCGGAAAACTATTTTTTCCTGGCGGCAATCATTATGTTCAGATGCTTTCTACCTACGGAGTTTTTGCCGCTGGTTTCCTCATGCGCCCGCTCGGTGCAATCATTTTCGGTTATCTCGGTGATAAATTTGGCCGCAAATTTTCTCTGACACTCTCTATTTTTATGATGGCAATACTGACCGCTTCCATAGCGTTTCTGCCTACCTATGCATATATTGGTATATGGGCGCCTATATTACTCACACTCATACGCTTACTCCAAGGCCTTGCACTGGCTGGCCAATTTAGCGGTTCCATGGCATTTATTGTTGAGCATTCCCCTATCGGAAGACGTGGTATCGCCGGTAGCACGACTATACTTAGTTTGTGTGTTGGCATGTTGATGGGTTCTCTTTCTGCCACCGTATTTTCCTTTTTTATGACGCAGGCGGAATTTGAACTCTGGGGTTGGCGAGTGCCATTTGTTTTAGGTCTTGTAGTCGCATTCGTTGGATTTTATATCCGCAATCATACCGATGAAAGCCCGCATTATGAAAAAGCTAAGAATGAAGGAAGATTATCGCAAACCCCTGTTCGCGAAGCATTGCGTGGGCATTTTGTAGAACTCTTGCGCGGTATCGGGATTTATTTATCGGTAACCGTTCCGTTTTACACGCTTACCGTTTTCTTAAATGACTACATGATCAGCGGTTTGGGTTTGTTATTCAAACAAGCTTATTTCATCAGTGCATTATGCATGATTTTAATGATTATTGTAGCGCCACTTTCTGCTTATATTTCTGATAAAATAGGTCGAAAACGTTTATTGGTAGGGACTGCCATAGCTTATCTGATTGCGACCGTTCCTATATTTTTACTCATGAATAATAGCAGCTTTGGCTACGTTATAACCGCTATGCTTCTTTTTACTGTTATTCTGAGTTGCTACGGCGGCACTATACCTGCCTTACTGGTAGAACTTTTTCCTACCAGCATCCGCTACACCGGAATGGCACTATCTTACAATATTGCGGCGATGCTTGGCGGATTAACACCGGTTATTGAAACTTGGCTTGTCAAAGAAACCCAAATGAATAGTATAGTGGCACTATTTATTATGTTATGTGCGTGCATATCGCTTATTGCATTTATTGGGTATCATGATCGCTATAAAGAAGAATTACTGTAGTTTTTTAAAGAGAGAGCCCTTTCTCCAATTGTGCTCTACGCAATTTTCTCTGCGACTCGTATCCACAATAATAGTTATTCTTTCGCTGTTTTTTTCTAATATTTGCAGTGCCGAAGATGATCATGATGATGCCGGATTACCGGTACCGCGTTTTGCTTCTCTGCGCTCCGACGATGTAAATATGCGCATTGGGCCGGGTACGCGTTACAGCATAAACTGGGTATATAAGCATGAATCATTGCCGGTAGAAATTATCCAGGAATTTGACCAATGGCGTGAGATACGTGACTCACAGGGTACAACGGGCTGGGTGCACAAACAGATGCTGCAAGGCAAAAGAATGGCAATTATTAAAGGAACTACAGTCGTTCTGCGGCGCTCGCCCGAAGATAAAGCCCCGCCTATTTTAAAAGCAGAACCCGGCGTAATCGGTAAACTTGTTGAATGCGATATTGACTGGTGCAAAATGCAAATATCCGGTCACAAGGGGTGGGTGCCGAAAAGTGATATCTGGGGCGCCTATAAGAAAGAAAAGTTTTAAATATTATTGGGATTGATAAATTCACTATAATATTTACGCACAGTTTCCAACGTTGCAAGTAAATGATCTTTCACGGAATCAAAGTTTGGTAATCCGGCGTTTGTTGTTATCAAATCCTTGAGGCCTTGCGGTGCGGTGCTTTCGTCTAAAATGCCTCCACCGCAAAGTCGCAGCAGGGCAAATAAAGAGTTTAAAAATCTATGCGCCTCGAACAGTGCTTTCCCTGTGGTATTACTAATAAGATCGTGGCTTACAAGCCGTTCAAAAACTTTGCCTGTTGAATTTATTATTATATCAGGATGTTGGTTAGCATGTAAGAGAACAAAATACTGCGCCAGAAAATCCAGATCCATAATTCCACCATGTGCGTATTTGAGGTTCCATGGATCGTTGCTTCCAAATTCCTTGGTAATTTTACTACGTAAATCGATAATATCCTGAATAAGTGTTTCTTTCGCCCGCTTCTTTATAATATTAGCAGTAATTACCTTTCCTATTTCATTTCTTAAATCTCTGTCGCCAGTAATTACTCGTGCGCGGGTGAATGCCATGATTTCAAACGTCCAAGCAGATTCACTGAAGTATTTGTCAAATGCATCGGTGCTCACAACAAGCAAACCATCCTTGCCCGAAGGACGCAGACGTGTGTCTACCTCATAAAGCCGTCCTTCGCGGGTAAGTGCAGTCAGCGCACTGATAAAACGCTGGCATAGTTTATTATAAATAATGTGATTCTGTTCCTGAACTTTCTTATCAGAACTTTTATATACAAATACCAGATCAATATCAGATCCGAAGGTCATCTCACGTGCGCCCAGACGGCCAAGCGCTATAGTAGCAAGGCAACCTAATTGTAAATCAGGATGCTTATTCTTGAAATGTATTTCTACACGGTGAAGCATGGCCTCAAGGCAGGTTTCCGCTATATCACTTAGGAAATTGCTTACCTCAAGAGAGGTAACCTGATGGCGGATTAATTGTACGCCTGCCTGAAATTGTTTTTCATTCTTAAAGCGCCGTATGATATCCATTTCGTCTTCAAAATCACGGGCGAGCAGTAATTGATTGGAAACCTCATTAAATAATTCTGCTTTATTCTGAAAATCATCATAAAACGCACCGGTTAATACACTATCCAGCAGGTTGGGGTTTTTACTGAGTGTCTCTGCCATAGCGGGTGCTGAGCCCATGATAAGTGCAAGCAAGGTAAGTAATTGCGGGTTAGCATTAAACAGAGAAAATAATTGTACCCCCGCCGGAAGCTTTGAAAGAAATTCATCAAAGCGAATAAAAGCCTGATCGGGTTTTACGGTGGCGGCAAATGCCTTGAGTAAAGTGGGTGTTAGTTCTGTAATCAATTCGCGCGCGCGTTTTGTGCGTGTCGCGCGCCGTGCTCCGCGATGCCAGCTTTGAATCAGTTCGGAGACAGAAGCGGGGTTGCTATAGCCCATTTTTGTAAGAGTTTCGAGAGTGTGAGGATCGTTTTCTACCCCTGTAAAAGATAGCTTACCCTCATCGCCACTAAGCCTACCCTGACCGCGAAATGCCCCTGAAAAATTTTCATGCACGAAATTCAGATGTATAAGTAACTCGTTTTCTAAAGTTATGTTATTGCCAAACCCCATAAAGCGTGAAAACTGCTCTCTTGCCTCCATTGCCACAGGAATACTATGGGTTTGCTGATCTTCAATCATTTGCAATCGATGTTCTGTGGTTCGTAAGAACCGATAACTATCAATGAGTTTCTTTGCGAGATCCAGGCTAATCAATTCGTTATTTGCAAGTGCCTCAAGGGTTTTACAGGTATTTGAGATACGAAGTTGCGGTATTCTTCCGCCCCAAATCAGTTGGTGAATCTGGGCAAAAAATTCTATCTCCCTTATGCCGCCAATTCCAGTTTTTACATTATGTCCGGGAATATTAATATCTCTGCCGGTTTTTTCATCCATCTGGCGTTTAATGGATTGAATGTCAGCAATAGCCGCAAAATCAAGATTCTTGCGCCATATAAAAGGAGAAATTTGTTTCAGAAATTGGTATCCCGCTTCCATATCGCCGGCAATGGGGCGCGCTTTTATAAAAGCCGCTCTTTCCCAGTTTTGCCCGACCGTTTCATAATAGGTGATGGCCCCGGCAATGGACATTGCAGCAGGGGTTGAGGCGGGATCCGGACGTAGCCGCAAATCGACACGAAAAACATATCCGTCGGCAGTGCGTTCTTGTAAAATTCGTACCATTTCATGAGTCATTTTAGAAAAATAATGCTGCACATTATTCATATTAGGATAATGAACCCGCTCTTTATCAAAAAAGACAATCAGATCAATATCACTGGAATAATTTAGCTCACGAGCACCCAGTTTTCCCATTGCCAGTACAAATATTGCGGAATCTTTTTGGGGATTTTCAGGGTGCGGAAGGATGATATCATTTTTCTGTGCAGCTTCATTTAGTAAAAATGAAAGTGTTAATCTTACGCATATTTCGGCAAAATCTGACATGGAAGAAGTCACTTTTTCAAGTGTCCATAAACCTGCGATATCAGAAAGTGCAATCAGCAGAGAAGCTTTGCCTTTTGCCACACGCATCGTTTTCATGAGTTCGTTAGTATTATGGGGGGATGCTGCAGATAATGACGCTTTTAATTCTTCAAAGCACTTATCGCTTCCGTGTATACAAATACTGACGAAGAAACCCGGGTATTGTTGAATGATTTTGGTAAGAAATGGTGAATAGCTAAAAATCATACCAAGCAAGGTTTTGCCGCTAGGATGAACTAGAATAGTATTAATTTTTTTTATTAAATCTTCATTGTCCGATTGTTTGCTTTTTGCAATCAACACTTCAATTCCGCGGGCGACATTATCCTCCCGGACATTGGTTTTTAGATCCGTAATATTATCAAGAAAAGTGAACTTTAACATATTGGCAGAAAATAATTTTATATTATCTGCTTTGTAACATTCTTATTGAAGTTTTTATAGAGTAAAAGATCCACGAGGCTTTATACCTCGTGGATGAGGTGGGAGCTTTTAAGCAGCCAATTCTGATTTATTATGTAGTGCGTTTTCTGCATCTCTATTACTTATCGCTTGGGCGGTTGCATTGATTACTGCGGCTATTCTTATGGAGGACTGAATACCCAATTTGCTGATTCCGCCTTTCAATACTTCATGAACATGCGCTTCCATGCACATTCCGCAACCATTTATGGCAGAGACCGCAAGTGAGTATAATTCAAACTCCACCTTGGCAATTCCAGGGCTTCCGATCACGTTCATGCGCAGTTTTGGCGGTAGTTTTCCGAGTTCTTCATCGTGTACAAGATGAATGAACCGGTAATAAATATTATTCATTGCCATAATAGCTGAAGCGGATTTTGCTGCTTCCTGTTCAGCTTGCGAAATCACAGACGCCGCTTCATATGCAATCGCGCCTATCACCTTAATGTTGCGGGTTGCATAGGCGGAAGCGAGTGCTACTCCCATTATCTGGTTAATAGTAAGATCTCCGGAGCCTTCAGTTGTCAGCACATTGCCAAGATTAAGTTTAATATCCTTGGCATATGCTGGCAGTGATTCCCTTAGTGATTCTAAATTAAGCTCTGTCATAAATTCTCCTATTTTTAGTTTTTAAGCGACTTTTAAAGTGTCTTCGCCTTTGTTCCAGTTGCATGGGCAAAGCTCGTCTGTTTGTAATGCATCAAGAACACGCAATACCTCTTTAACATTACGGCCAACATTCAAATCCGTCACCATAACGAATCTAATAATGCCTTCTGGGTCGACGATGTAAGTAGTGCGATCAGCAACACCTTCGGCTACATTTAAGATACCAAGCGCCGTGCTTAATTCACGTTTTACATCGGCAAGCATAGGGAAGGGCAGGTTGTGTAAATCCTTATGATTTTGGCGCCATGCAAGATGCACGAATTCACTATCGGTACTTAAGCCCAATACTTGCGCGTCACGGTCTTTGAATTCCTTATTCAGCTTGCCAAATTCGGCAATTTCAGTCGGGCAGACAAAGGTAAAATCCTTTGGCCATGAGAAAAATACGAGCCATTTTCCGGGGTGGCTTTTGTCTGTAACGTCAGTGAAAGCAGTTTTAATATCGTTAGAAACTGTTGCTTTCATTGAAAAAGATGGAAATTTTTGTCCTATACCAAGCATATATCCTCCTTATGTTCTGTGTGTTTTAACAAAGCCAAATATCCCATAATTTAGTCCATTGGTAAAATATATTGTTTATATTATATTGATTGATTATATCAATGATATGTGCTATGTTTTCTTATGATAGTTTTTAAGGAGAATTTTTATGATTACATTCAGAAAATCCGAAGACCGCGGGGCCGTAAAAATGGGTTGGCTTGATACTAAGCATACCTTTAGTTTTGGTAACTATTATGATCCAAAACATATGGGATTTGGCGATCTTCGTGTGATAAACGACGATATTGTAGCGCCCGCTTCCGGTTTCGGAACGCATCCGCATGACAATATGGAAATAGTAACCTACGTCATGGAGGGTGAGTTAGAGCATAAGGATTCACTTGGAACAGGCTCAGTCATTATGCCTGGTGATGTGCAGCGCATGTCTGCTGGCACCGGTATCAGGCATAGTGAATTTAACCCGCAGAAGGATAAACAGGTTCATTTGCTGCAAATCTGGATTCTGCCTGATAAGAAAGGGTTTCCACCTTCTTATGAGCAGAAAAACTTTGCCAAGTCTCGTGAAAATGGAAAGTTTACTCTCCTTGCTTCGAATGATGGGCGAGAAGGTAGCCTTACTGTGCACCAGGATATTGCTATGTATGTGCTTGATTTAGAAAAAGGTAAAATGGCCGAGTACAAGATGGGCGATAACAGGATTGCCTGGCTGCATGTGGCAAACGGTAAAGTTATACTCGGTGATAAAGAGTTAAAACAAGGTGACGGCGCCGCTGTTGAAGATGAGAAAATGCTTAAGTTTACGGGTATAGATAAAGCAGATATTTTAATTTTTGATATGGCGAAATAATGAACTTACGCGATTTACAATATATAGTGACTGTAGCCGATACCGGGAATTTTGGCAAAGCTGCGGAAATCTGCAACGTAAGCCAGTCGACACTGAGCATCCAGATAAAGAAGTTAGAAGAATATCTGGGTGTTCAGTTGTTTGAACGTAGCAATAAAAAAGTCATGCTGACGGCTATTGGAAAGGATATTTGCGAGCGCACGCGGCATATTCTGCATCAGGCCGAAGAAATCAGGCAGCTTGCTAAATCGGAGCGGGATCCTTTTTGCGGAGAATTAACGTTAGGTGCGTTCCCTACTTTGGCGCCGTATCTCTTTCCGTTATGTTCCGGGAGTATTAAAAAGAATTTTCCAAAGCTCTTAATGAAGTTGGTGGAAGAAAAAACAGCAAGTTTGTTGGAATTATTGGAAAGTGGGAGGCTTGACTGTGCTTTAATAGCAGGGCCAGTTGAAAGGCAGGGAATAAAATCCGTGGAATTATTTCACGAGCGTTTCTTTCTTGCTGTGCCAAAAAACAATCCTCTTTCAAAAAAGAAAAAAATAACTGATGAGGAGTTGGCAGGAATTCAACTTCTTTTACTCGATGAAGGGCATTGCCTGCGTTCGCAGGCATTAGAAATTTGTCACTCCATAGGTAGTGGAGAATCAATAAAATTCAGAGCGACCAGTTTAGAAACACTCAGGCAAATGGTGGCTATGGGCGATGCTATTACTTTGATTCCAGAGCTTGCAGTCCGCCATGATAACCCCAATATATGTTATATCCCGCTGCAGAATAAATCCTTCGGACGGAAGATATGTTTATGCTGGCGAGAAACCAGTGCAAAAGAAGCTTTATTTCAGAAATTGGCAGAAGTTATTTCTGCAGCAAATTAACCAGCATCTCCATAGAATTTGCTATCTGTATCTGCTCACTTTGCTTAAGGTTGTTTAGGGTGTCATGCAAACGGTTATGTAACAGGTGAGGGGTGGCTTTAATAAATTTTCTGCCACTATCGGTAATATCCACAAAAATTACGCGGCGATCTTTGGTATCACGCTTACGTATCACGAGTTTCTTTTTTTCTAACCTGTCGACTATCCCTGCCATAGTGCTGGGGCTTACATGTATATTGGTCGCCAGGACGGCCATTGTCATCACCCCGTTTTCTATAAGATTATCCAAGCACATTATTTGCGGCACAGTAACTCCCTGATGCTCAAAAAGCATGCGGGAATGCCTCTCAAGATACTGAGTTAACTGACGAAGTGACCTTACAATTCGCTTGGAATAATCTTGTGATGTGGGCATTTATCTATCCTATTTTAGCCTAATATAAGCATAAAAACGCCTGATAAGTCACAAAAATGTAACAAATAACTATTTGCAGGTAGTTCGTATACAAAGTAATATATAAGGCGAGATAAAGAAACATAACTAACCAATTTATTTATGGCTGTTTTTGTAAATACAAATACGAACTCTCCTGTTGCTTCGGTGGAATTTTCTCCTCGTCCCGATAGTAACTTCGCATTCATTTATGGACGAAGCGCACAAGATAAAGACAAATTACACGAAATATTAACCGCTCCGGATATTGGGCAGGAAATAATATCGGAAACGGTAGTTGACGGCAAACCAGTATTTATCACGCGTGGTGAAAAGACGCAGGCACAATTATCACAGGCGCTTGCTGGTCATGATGTAAAACTAGCTGTACCAGTGCCTGAAAAGAAATTCAATCCTTGGGCGTGGCGTGGGCATTTCAGTAATATTGGCCAGGGTCTCAATTTATATTCCTCGCTTTTTACAAAAGGTAAATTTGATAAGCAAAAAGTTGATCCGGCAAAGCTTGGTTTTGCCGCATTAAACTTGACGGCAAATGCAGTTAATATTGTCTTTGGCGGGCAGAAAAGTACCGATCCACATCATTTGCGTGTTATTAAGCAGGAAATAAATAACCAACTCACACCCTACCTACCGGATGGCACGCAGCCTATCTCCATTGAGCAGGAGCTTGCGCCGCTTCATAAAGAAGCTGATAAGCCCAAAACATTTGGTCAGAAATTTTATGATTTCATGAAAGCCAACTCGGTGCGCGTGGGAGAAATCGGGCTCCGTATTCTTGGCTCACTTGCAATGGTTTTTCCGGTAAAACAATGGGGAGCGGCATTTAAGGAGATAGGTAAAGGTTCATTCAAGGAAGCATTTAAAGCAGGGCTTAACAATCAGAAGGATAAAACCAATCTGTATACTGGCGTTATTTATCTCATCGGTAAAACCATTGGTTTTTTCTCTAAAGTGCCCGACCCGTATAACCCCAAACCAAACAGTTGGTTTGATAATATAAGAGAAAAAGTATTTTTCCGCTTGAGCTCAAGTATTGAAATGGTTGCGGCAGGAACTCTGGCTTATGGGAATATTAAAAAGAAAGATACGATAGGAGCACTAGGTGGTGCAACTTTAGTAAGTGGACTTGGCACAAGGCTCTTTGCCAAATTCGGCACCAAGGAAGTCAATATGGAAGAAGTGTATGCCCATGTGGTAGATAATCTTGCCAAAATCCCTGCTGATAAAATTCCGCTAGCATTGAATCAAACTGCGGTGTTCCTTACAGAGCATTTTAAAAACAAAGCTATATCGTTTGGTGAGGTGTATTCTAATCTGGAAAGCTATCTTTATAAATTTCATGATATTGCTGTACATGCAGAAAATAGCATTGCCAGTGATATAGAAACCAAAACTCCTAAATTTGCCTCGCCAGAACTCAAAAACAAAATAGAAAAACCACAAGATAGTTTCGTTGCTCAAACCCAGCAGCCATCTGAGCTGCAACATGGGATTGCCTAAGCTTATGCTTGCATAAGCTTCACCGCGGGTTATAACACTCCTAAATATTATAGTGTATAGATAACATATGGCTCCCCGCGTACTCATTAGCCTTGAAGATATTCACCTGACATTTGGCGGCAAACCCCTATTTGAGGGTTTGCGCATGCATATCAGTGAGGGCGATAAAATCTGCCTCGTGGGTAAAAACGGTGCGGGCAAGACCACACTCATGCGTCTTATTCTCTCTGAACTTGAACTCGATGCTGGTAAACGCTTTGCCATGCCCGGAATCACTATCGGTTACCTTGCGCAAACGGTAATTCATAAGCCGAATGATACAGTAAAAACATTTGTGCTCTCAGGTCTTGATACGCATGACCAGACAGAAGATAAGCAGCATCTGGCAGATATTGTAATCGAACCACTGCAAATTGATCCGGATGCGTTGATGGGAACATTATCCGGCGGACAATTGCGCCGCGCCGCGCTTGCTAGAGCGTTAGTGGCCGAGCCAGATATATTACTGCTTGATGAACCTACCAACCACCTTGACCTGGCTGCGATTGAATGGTTGGAGGGATTTCTTGGTGGGTATCGCGGCGCACTCGTGTGCGTGAGCCACGACAGGGCATTTCTTGCCAATATCTCGCGCAAAGTGTTCTGGATAGACCGAGGCACCATCCGTGTGTGTCCTGGTGGATATAAAGAGTTTGATGATTGGGCGGAGCAAATTATTGAACACGAAGCACGCGAACTGCAGAATATGCAGAAAAAACTTGCTGCCGAAATTGACTGGACGCAAGGCGGTGTAACAGGGCGACGCAAACGCAATCAGCGGCGCTTGGGGGAGCTTGGTCGTCTGCGTGAAAAACTCAAATCCGATAAAGATGCATTTGCCCAGCGTATGAAGAAAATTGAACTGGATTCATTAACACCAGTGCAGGCTTCTAAAATTATTGTTGAATTCAAGGAAGTCAGTAAATCGTTTAAAAATGGCGATAAAGAAATACCTATTCTCAAGGATTTTAATTTACGCATATTACGCGGAGATCGTATTGGTGTATTGGGAAAAAATGGTTCAGGAAAATCCACTTTTATAAAATTGCTTACCGGAGAATTAGGCCCGGATAAGGGCAGGGTGGCACGCGGGAAAACTATTGATATTGCCTATTTTGATCAAAACCGCGTGAATCTCGATCCCGATAAAACCCTGTGGGATACATTATGCCCCGATGGTGGCGATCAGGTGGGGATTGGCAGTGGAGAAAATAAAAAACTTACTCATGTATGCGGCTATCTTAAAGCTTTTCTCTTCGATCCTAAAATTGCACGTGATAAAGTAAAAACACTTTCCGGTGGCCAGCAAAACCGGCTAATGCTGGCGAAACTCCTCGCCAATCCTGGCAATGTTCTCATTCTCGATGAGCCAACAAACGATCTGGACATGGATACGCTCGACATGTTGCAGGATATTCTTGCCGATTATGCCGGAACATTGATCGTAGTAAGTCATGATCGTGACTTTCTCGATCGCACTGTAACTGAGGTGATTGCTTTTGAAGGTGATGCGGTTGTTGAAGGCTATATTGGTGGTTATACGGATTACCATGAAGCCAAGAAATCCCAGAAGTCGAGAATACGAGAAGCCGGGAAGTCAAAAAGCCAAGAGACTTCTACTATTGCCAATTTCCCGTCTTCCAAACCTCCAAAGCTGTCTTTCAAGTTTAAACATGAACTGGAAAAATTACCGAAGAAGATCGCTGAACTTGAGATTGAGATAAGTCAACTGAAGGAAATGCTGCTGGATGCAGATTTATACATCAAAAACCCCGAAGCGTTTGATAAGTTAACCCGCCGCTATGCTTCCGCGCAACAGGATCTGGCCAACGCTGAGGCTAGGTGGCTTGAGTTGGAAGATATGCGGACAGGATAGCGCATTTGCCGCTTGCCGGGGTGGATTATCTTGCCTATAACAGCTAATCATCACCATTGATAAAGGCTCATATGAAACAGAAGCTTCTAGTGTGCGGCGCTACCGGGTTTATCGGGCGCAATATGGTGGAATATTTTGCCAAATCTGGCCAATATGATGTTCATGCGGTACGTTTTAACCGTCCGGAATATGCCTGCAAAGATGTCACCTGGCATAAGGCGGATTTGCGCAATCCGGAAGCATACAATACATTGCTCGACGGGGTAGATGTAATTATACAGGCTGCGGCTACGACTTCAGGTGCAAAAGATATCGTGACACGGCCATTTATACATGTGACCGACAATGCTGTGATGAATTCTTACCTTTTCCGCGCAGCGTTTGAGAAAAAAGTAAAACATGTAATTTTTTTCAGTTGTACGGTGATGTATCCCTCGGGTGATAAGCCACTCAAAGAGACTGATTTTGATGCTAACACGCCACTGCATCCACGGTATTTTGGCGTGGGTAATACAAAAATATATATTGAAAAAATGTGTGAATTTTTTGCTGGCATCAGCGAGACAAAATTCACTGCCATCCGCCACTCTAATATTTACGGCGCACATGATAAGTTTGATTTGGAGCGCAGCCATGTATTTGGCGCAACGGTTACCAAAGTGATGACTGCAAAAGATTCCATTAGCGTTTGGGGAACCGGTGAAGAAGAACGCGATTTGTTGCATGCCGAAGATTTAACCCACTTCGTAGAATTGGCTATTAAAAAACAACCAGAGAAATATCGTCTGTATAATTGTGGTCTCGGTAAAGCAGTATCTATAAAAGAATTGGTGAATAAGATTGTGATTGCTTCCGGCAAAAAACTTGAGATCAAACATGATTTGTCGCAACCGACTATAAAGACAAGTTTGTTCCTTGATTGTGCGTTAGCAAAAAAAGAACTTGGCTGGGAACCACAAGTAAACCTCGATGATGGCATTAAAAGCACCATAGAGTGGTGGCGTGATAATATTAACCCGGAAACTTTAAAGCCGTTTGATGCACCGAACACAAGAAAGAGCGCATAATATGGATGGCATTTCCAGAAAAATTCTGGAAGTAGTGGCGCATGAATTATCTGCTGTGTCGCCTTCAGCCCGAAAAGAGTCTATATCAACTACTTTGGCTGAATTGTTGAATGCATCGGGCATTTTAATGGATGGTGGTACCGTACAATCCTCATTGCCGCAGTCACCAGAACTGGTTCAGCAAATAGCGGAACTTTTGGAAAATAGGCCGACACCGTCACGTAATAAATATTATATATATCCGTTTGCCAGACCAAGTATTAGCGCGTCCGGCCCCTTTTATTATATTGATGCAAAAACAGGCGAACTTTACGTTCTTTTAGTTAGGCGTGTTAAAGATCCTCATCAATGGCTTTATCCTGCGGGGTATATGGAAGTTATGCCAGCCAATGCAGAGATGATTTATAAAGACAGAGTTTCGGAAATTGTTCGCAACAAAGCAGAAGAAGCCACTATCGGTGTGCATCTTGATATACCGGATGATGTGGAGAACATTAATCAATCACATGAAAAATTTATTTTACCCGATGCGCGCGATGTACAATATATCGTATATGAAGAGTTTCGCCGCCTTGTATCCGCTGAAGGGTTTAATATAGCAATCGGTAAAATTTCTGATGTTAGTTACCTGAAACAATTATTGAAGCGCCATCGTGTAGAGTGGCCGGAACATATAGATTTCAGCAGTAAATCAACGTTTATAAGGGAAACCTTTGAAGAAGCTGGCTTGGATATTAGCAATTATCCGGATGCCATTATTAAAATGGCAAAATCTATTGATATCATTTCCATCGGAAGTGGTGGCGAGCGTCTCTACAACACCGATCAGAATTATTTTGCTTATCTTGGTATTCTTGAATCTGCACCGCCGCTTAAACCCGGAGCTTATGAAGCTTGTGAGGCAAAATGGATAGCAGTGAGCGATATTTATCATGCCAGTGAAAGAAACCAGTATATTGTAAAAGATGATGGCAGGCCGATGCATTTTCACGGTATACAAGGCATCGAATATACATTAACCGAGCTTCTGAACTTACTATTATCCAAAGTTTCAAAAGTAGCAAAACCTCGCACTCAGAAAATCTTTTCACTTTTCCAAAATGCGCCTAGTATACAAGCTGCTCTTATGCACCAGGTTGAAGGAGAATTGAGTGAAATAAACTGGCTTGAGGATTTGCCAATAGGCTATGAAAATAGTTTACCAAGCCTGATAGATACGACGGGACAAGGAATATTTCGTAGTTTTATTGCAGCAGCCTGGGCTATTGCGGCAAAAAAAGATGAAAAAGAAATAGCGGAAATTATTAGAAATACTCGAACAAAGCCTAGTGAACTGCTTAATATCTTGTCTAAATGTACTGTGAATGAATAGCTAATAACGTATTATTTTTGGGATATGTGATGACATTTTATAGTGGTAAGAAAGTTTTGGTAACTGGCGGAACAGGGTTAATTGGCCGTCCACTGGTAGAGTTGCTTATTGAAAAAGGTGCCAAGGTAACTGTTGTATCACTTGACGATCCTTCACGCGCTCCGAAAGGCTCAACCTTCGTAAAAGCGGATTTACGTGAATTTTCTTCATGTATAGAGGTGTGCGCTGGGCAGGATATTGTGTTTCAGCTTGCAGGCGTAAAAGGCTCGCCCGCAATGACTTCAAAGCGTCCGGCAAGTTTTTTTGTTCCGACTATGCAGTTTTCAATTAATATGATGGAAGCTGCACGCCGTAGCAATGTTGAACGATTTCTGTTTACTAGTTCCGTAGGTGTGTATTCACCCGCCGAAGTATTTTTTGAAGATGATGTATGGAAAACTTTTCCGTCGCCTAATGATCGATTTGCCGGTTGGGCAAAACGCATGGGGGAATTGCAGGCTGAAGCGTATAAAATAGAATATAACTGGGATAAAATTTCTATAGTGCGTCCCGCTAATGTGTATGGGTCTTATGATAATTTTGACCCAGAAAATGCTATGGTTATTCCCTCGCTAATTCGTCGTGCAATGGAAGGTGAAAACCCGCTTACTGTGTGGGGTGATGGCTCACCTATCCGTGATTTTATTCACGCCCGTGATTGTGCCCGCGGCATGTTAATGATGGTAGAGCAAGGGGTGAGTGAGCCCGTTAATCTTGGCTCTGGAACCGGTATAACTATTAAACAACTTGCTGAAATGGTGGCAAAGCACGTTCCCGGCGGTCCAGTAAATATCGTTTGGGATACCAGCAAACCTGCCGGTGATGCTAAGCGATTGATGGATATGCAACGCGCTGCTTCTTATGGTTTTAAATGCGAAATTGGCATTGAGGAAGGCATCAAAGAAACTATGGAATGGTATGCAAATAATCGTAATGATGCAGACAAGCGCTATATAGCATTCAATGATCCTGCAATGAAAAATCGCGCTTAAAATATTCTCGTTCTGAATATTCTAAGACTCTACAATCCTGCGCCACCAACCTTTTTTAGGTTTACTATCGCCTTGTGCCTGCTGTTCAAGCGGAGGAACAGATGATTGAGAATGAGCAGATGGGTTCGGGCGATTATCTTGCTGGTTTCCAGAATATTGTATTACGTTATTATTCGTCGAAGTTCCCGCATTAGGATTTTCCGAATTGCGATCACGTCCATCGCGCCAGCGACGTTGACCTTGACCACCACGACGGTTTCTATTGGGGTTGCGTTCGCCATTATTATTACGCTCAGACTGTGGCCTGTTCTCATTATCTGCTGTTATATTCTCTGAAGTTGAAGCAGGAGTTGTTTCACTGCGCGGTTCATTGAAATTGCGATTGCCACCGCGACGACCACGTCCTCCACGACGATTGCGGCGTGGGCGCTCCTCTGTATTAGCGGTTGGAAATCTTTCCTCACTTACTAAAGGCTCAGAACTTTTTGCAAAATCCTCTTCGTTTGAAGGAATGTCTTCCAGCACAGTTTGATCAATCGAAACCGGTTCGTGATAAGCAGGACCCTGTGGGTTTCCACGGCGAGCCCCTTTTACTTTTTCAATGCGGAAATTACCTTGCGCAAGTAATTCATCGGTAAGCACCGTGATGCGCAGATCATACTTTTTCTCTATGGAAGACAAAGTATCTCTGCGGGTATTTAAAAGAGAAAGTGCAATGGATTCTGTAACAAATATCTTTATTTCACTCACAACACCGCCCGCTACTTCTTTTTCTATAGCCCGTATTATCTGCAGTGAAACAGATGAACTTGAACGTATAACCCCTTTACCCAAGCAGTGTGAACACACGGTAGTGCTCGATTCACTAATACTTGGACGCAAACGCTGGCGTGACATTTCAAGCAAGCCAAATGGACTTATACGGCCAATCTGAATTTTAGCGCGATCAAGTCGCAGTGCATCTTTCATGGCGCGCTCTATAGAGCGGCGATTGCGTGAATCCATCATGTCAATAAAGTCGACGACAACGAGTCCGGCAAGATCCCGTAAACGCAATTGGCGGGCTATTTCGTTCGCTGCTTCAAGATTCGTTTTGGTTGCGGTTTCTTCAATATTGCGCTCACCAGTAGAACGGCCTGAGTTTACGTCGATTGAAATGAGAGCTTCTGTCGGATTGATAACGATATAACCACCAGAGCGCAGTTTCACTATCGGGTCGTACATGGAATTAAGCTGGTCTTCGATATTATACGCGTAAAATACTGGAAGATTATCCTGATATAATTTTACTTTAGGAGTATGGCTTGGAAGAATCATATTCAGGAAGCTTTTTGCCTGATTATAGCCTTCTTCACCCTCAACAATAATTTCCTCTATTTCATTAGAATAGAGATCGCGTATGGTGCGTTTTATAAGATCGCCTTCTTCATAAATAAGCGCGGGCGCGGTTGAGGACAAGGTCTGCTCTCTTATTCCTTCCCATAACTTTACCAGATATTCATAATCCCTTTGAATTTCTACACGGGTTCTGTCGATACCGGCCGTTCGGATGATAGCGCTCATGCCACGTGCGGTTTTAAGTTCTGCGGATATTTCTTTTAAACGCCTTCTGTCTTCACCACTGGAAATTTTGCGTGAAATGCCACCACCTTTTGGCGAGTTTGGCATCAATACGCAATAGCGTCCGGCAAGAGACATGAATGTAGTCAAGGATACACCCTTATTACCACGTTCTTCTTTTATAACCTGAACCAGCACAATCTGATTACGCTTGATAACTTCCTGTATTTTATAGCGGCGATGAAATGCGGCAGGGCGTGCTTCAGCCACTGCATCTTCTTCACTGGCCAGAGTTTCTACTTCCTGGG
Source organism: Alphaproteobacteria bacterium (assembly GCA_013288335.1). Taxonomy (GTDB): domain Bacteria; phylum Pseudomonadota; class Alphaproteobacteria; order Rickettsiales; family JABCZZ01; genus JABCZZ01. Next base: position 30,516 of record JABDCC010000003.1, on the reverse strand, counting down.
GTTCATTGGATTCTTGTCCATGATCATAAGAGGTTTCACTGACAGTTTGTTCACTGGAAACTTCACTCGATGCGGCCTGGGCATCGGTAATATTTTCGACAGTATGTTCTTGTGAAGCTTTTGGTTCCTCTGCAGCAGCGGGCTCAGTAGCGGCTTTTGCAAAAGTACTTTCAGTTATTTCTTCGCTATAAGTGACAGGAGAATCTTGTAATTGAGCAATAATAGCAGGCTCTGCATTTAAGAAAACCGCTTCTGGGTCAGGCAATGGTTCCTTATGTGTCTCAGATGATTCACTTATGCTTTCCTGGGCATTTACTGTTTCAGTGGAGGATTCAGCCGCTTCATAAGCTTCTTCCGCAATTTCAGCTTCTTTCAGGAGGCGTTCGCGGTCTGCAGTTGGAATCTGATAATAATCTGGATGAATTTCAGCAAATGGCAGAAAACCTTGTTTGCCACTGCCATATTCCACGAACGCGGCTTGTAATGATGGTTCAACACGCGTTATTTTTGCCAGGTAAATGTTGCCTTTAACCTGTTTTTTTGCGGACGTAACAAAATCAAAATCGTTAATGCGTCCGTTGTCGGCAATTACTACGCGAGTTTCTTCTGCGTGAACTGCATCAATAAGTAATCGTAATACCATGAATGTACTCCCATATAGGGCCCTTTAAATAAGGTGGGAAGATACTTCATGATTACAACAATTAAGTCTTGTGATTCGCCGGTATTCAGGCAGATTTCACGCGTGGAAAGACGTTTGAATTTTTGTATGTATGGACGCGCGGATAAATTATTAAATCCTCGGGCGCCGATACGATTGCAATGAAGTGACCACACCATAAAAGGCCAATTAAAATTAAAAAATATAAACCAATACTCAAGCCGTTTATAACAGCGCTCTTGCCTAATTTAGGCGACGCGCTAATAATATAAGCAGCAGAATTTCTTTAGCTTTCCGACTATATAGAAGAGTTTTAATAACTACAAATGTTATTTAAATTATGTTATAAAACTATTTGTAGTAAAAATTTCAAATATTCATTACAAGATTTTGCAGATTATAATTATATTACATTCCACTAGCAGGGCAACTATCAGCACAATGAAATACTTATTATTGCTATTTATATTACTCCTGCCTTTTTCAGCTAATGCATTGGAAATAAACGGATTAAAGGTGGAAATCATCGAAAATGGTGAGCATGTTTCCATCCATCTTAATAATAAGACAGATTACAAGGTATTTTTAACGGAAACCCCGCCTCCGAGGGTGGTGGTGGATTTGCCGATAGCAAGCTGGGTTAATAATGTAGGGTTGCCAGAAGACTATAATGGCAGGCTTATTAAGAAAGTGCGTTTTGGATTTCATGACACAAAAACCAGCCGCTTGGTTTTTGATCTGAATGAAGGAGTAAAACTTAAAAATATTACGCTAATTCACAAAAATGCTTCTTACCGATTGCAATTTGACCTGATTGCCAATCCTGGAAAGAAAGAAAAAATAGCTGCAGTTGTTAAACCCATGATTGTAATTGATGCCGGACATGGCGGGCAGGATCCAGGAACATCGGGTTATGCCGGTAGCGAAGAAAAAGACTTAACGCTTGAATATGCACTGGCGCTTAAAGATGCATTGCTCACGACGGATCGTTACAATGTTGCGCTCACCCGCAGCGATGATCGTTATCTTTTACTTGCCGAGCGTGTTCGGCGTGCAAGACTTGCGCATGGTAACTTGTTTATTTCCATCCATGCGGATTCTGCTCCGTTTGATTCTGCGCGCGGATTATCGGTCTATACTATTTCGGATAAAGCATCCGACAAACAATCCGAGGCATTGGCTGCAAAAGAAAACAAAGCAGATGTTATTGGTGGAATGGATTTAAGTGATACCAGCAAAGATGTCGCAGATATTTTAATTGATCTCACGGAGCGCGAAACAAAATTAAAATCGATGAAATTCGCTGACTTGCTGGTAAAATATATTGGCCATCAAATTACATTACTGAATCACACCCATCGCTTTGCGGGCTTTGCTGTGCTTAAGGCCCCTGATATACCTTCCGTGCTCATTGAAGTGGGATTTCTTACCAATCAACATGAAGAACATATGTTGCAAACTTCCGAGCATAAAGAAAAATTTGTGCGTGGCGTAGTAAATGCAATTGATGCTTATTTTAAGAAGAAAAATACTTCGATAAAATAATTCTGCATTTCGTCTATTGACAAAAACGTGAACGAAATCTATAGTAATTTCCAGAGTGAATAAGTCTGTAAAAAGACGCGTCACAAAAAATATCAAAAAAGCTTTCCAGCTCGCATAACAAAAGTTATTGCGGGTTTTTTTATGCCCAGAATTTGAGCCTTTATGCACAACCACAACGACAATGTCAGCGTTGAGGGTGGGTTTGACGCGCTTGATTATAGTTATGCAGGACATGAATACAAAAAATTACATGCGTCCATTCAAGGTGAACATAGTTTGTGGTGTGCAGTGATTCATCAGGCGCTGACAGATATGGATATAAAAAATGAGAAAGCAGAAGCAGAGCGCTGGTTGCTTCGTGATAATCAGGATTTCTTTTTAATATGCACGCTGGCGGGCATATCTCCTGCGCTCGTGCGCCGCGCCGCAATAGCAAAAACAAATTGTCATCAATAGTGAGATTATGCAGCAAACATGGGAGCCCTTACCGGGGCCGCAAACCAATGCCTTGTTGAGTCAGGCAGATATTTTATTTTATGGTGGTGCTGCAGGCGGTGGAAAAACCGATCTGTTAATAGGTGCTGCTCACACTGAACATGAACGGAGTATAATATTTCGACGTGAATTTACGCAGCTTCGTGCCATTATTGATCGCGCTACCGAACTGCTTATTGATGTTGGAAAATTCAATAAATCTACCATGGTCTGGACGCTTGAAAACGGACGTACTATAGAATTCGGAGCAGTTCAGTATATTGGTGATGAACGTAAATATCAGGGTAGGCCGCATGATTTAAAGGCCTTTGATGAACTAGCCCATTTCAGCGAAATGCAATTTCGCACTCTTTGCGGATGGCTCAGAAGTGCAAATCCAAAACAGAAATGTCGGGTTATAGCTACAGGAAATCCCCCAACCGATAGCGAAGGAGAATGGGTAATCAGGTTCTTTGCACCGTGGCTAGATACTACCTATGCAAATCCTGCAAAGCCTGGAGAATTACGTTGGTTTACCACGATTGATGGAAAAGATACTGAAGTAGAAAATGGCGAACCTTTTGAGCATAAAGGGGAAATAATTGTTCCTAAGAGCAGAACATTTTTTCCTGCGCATGTTGAGGATAATCCTCATTATATGAGATCAGGATATAAGGCCACATTGCAGGCTTTGCCGGAACCTCTACGCTCGAAATTGCTCTACGGTGATTTTAGTGCGGATCGTGCGGATAATCCTTATCAGTTAATTCCAACGGAATGGATTGAAAAAGCGATATTGCGATTCGAAACTCGTAATATGAATGCGAAACTCTCTTGCATCGGTGTGGATGTTGCGCGCGGAGGAAATGACAAAACGGTGATTACGCTGCGTTATGAAAACTGGTTTGAGATTCAGAAAGTGTATAAAGGGAGCACTACAAAAACCGGTGATTCCATTGCACAACTTGTGCTCTCGGCACGCGGAACATCAAACTGTAATGTAAATATTGATGTCATAGGCGTTGGCTCAAGCGTATTTGATTCATTGCGTCGTTATATAGGTAATGCTGCACAGGCAATGAATTCAGCACAGGCAAGTGATGCCCATGACAAAAGCGGGCAGCTCAGTTTCGTCAATAGACGAGCAGAGTGGTGGTGGTCGCTGCGTGAAGCACTTGACCCGGAAAATGGTGATAATATTGCGCTTCCGCCGGATCGGGAGTTACTTGCCGATATTGCGGCGGCACGTTGGCGTTTAACTGTGCGCGGAATATTGGTGGAAGCAAAAGATTCTATTATAAAGCGCATCGGCCGCAGCCCGGATAAAGGTGACAGCTTGATATACGCGCATGCAATCCAGCATATTACTGGTGGAGGATTTCTTGATTATTATGGAACCATGGCAGAGGAAATTATTGATTGAATATTGTCTGCATGCTAATTCTTTCTAATAACGAAGAAGGGGTTATTATGTTTAAAGAATTCAAAAAATTTGCCATGAAAGGCAATGTCATTGATCTTGCGGTTGGTGTCATTATTGGTGCCGCTTTTGGTCAGATTGTCAGCTCCCTCGTCAATGATATCATTATGCCGCCCATTGGGTTGTTGATAGGTGGCATCGATTTTTCTGAATTTTATATAAACTTATCTAAAACCACTTATGCATCATTAAGCGAAGCAAAAAAAGCCGGTGCGGCAACCATAAATTATGGAATCTTTTTAAATAACATTATTCATTTTCTGATAATTGCAGTGGCTATTTTTATTTTGGTAAAGCAAGTAAATCGCTTTAAGCATGATGAACCTGCACCTCCTACGAATCAGGAAATACTACTGACAGAAATACGAGATATTCTAAAAAATAATAAATAATAGTTCTAGCAAGTTTATAGTTTTAAATGCCGCCCTGGGTAACTTAGGCGGCATTTTTTATTAATATTTCTTTATAAATCAATCTTAACTTTGGCTCAGAAATTATGACAGAGACACCTCTTGATGTGCCGCTTATCCAGCGTCTTGCACAGGCAGCACGCTATGCATTAAGCGGTGTTGCGCCAAACGCATGGTTTGGGCCTGACCAGCCGTTAGCGCCACTCGCACCTGATTCTGTAGCGGGAAGAAAATTCGATTATCCTGTCGGATATAACACAAATTCTACACCGCGATCTTCCGATCCATTATCCTTTGAAGACTTGCGTGCGCTTGCCGATAATTGTGACATATTGCGCTCGGTCATTGAAACACGCAAAGACCAAATGGAGGCGCTTAACTGGAATGTTCGTGCCATACCCACTGCAGCCAATGCAAAAAATGCTACCGAAGAACAAAAAACTCGTATCGCTACAATCATTAAATTTTTAAATTGTCCAGACGGAGAAAATAATTTTTCAGGCTGGTTGCGCCAGATACTGGAAGATATGTTCGTCATTGACGCAGTGTGTCTTTATAAACGCCACAATCGTGCAGGAGGTCTTTATTCCCTGGATATTATTGATGGGGCGACGATTAAAATTCTGATTGATGATTCGGGACGTTTACCTATTGCTCCTGATCCCGCTTACCAGCAGGTGTTAAAGGGAGTACCAGCAGCCGATTACACACGCGATGAATTGATTTACCTAAAGCATAATCCGCGCAGTCATAAAATTTATGGCTATAGCCACGTGGAACAGGTGATGATTACGGTGAATATCCTTATTCGCCGTGCGCTGCACCAGCTTGAATATTACCGTGAAGGCAGCCAGCCGGATGCGTTTATCGGCCTGCCTAAAGAATGGAACCAGGAACAGATTGTTGCCTTTCAGCGCCATTTTGACGCGATGCTGGTCGGAAACCTCGCAAACCGCCGCCGCCTGCGCTTTATGCCTGGCGAGTTTAAATATCAGGAAACCAAACCGCCGCCCTTAAAAGACGACTATGACGATTTCCTCGCGCGCATTATCTGCTTTGTGTTTTCGATTTCACCGGAGCCGTTTATTTCTCATGTCAATCGCGCGACTGCGGAATCATCACAGGCACGGGCAATTGACGAAGGGCTTGCACCTTTGCAGCAATATGTGTGCGGGATTATCAATCGTGTTATCGCAATGGAATTTAACTCTCCGGATCTGGAATTTGTCTGGCAGGATACACGCGAGCAAGACCCCAAAGACGCTGCCTCTATTGATGTTGCTTATGTTGGTGCGGGTATTATGACGGTCGACGAAGTCCGCAGCCGATTAGGATTGGAACCGCTTTCTCTTGCTGGTGGAGGAGTTCTACACGACGACCTCGCAGGGGAAGTTACGCGGAGCGTAGATGGGGGCAGCGTGCCCCCCAAAATAAGCGTAAAAAAAAACTTAAGAAAAGATGATGCCCCTGACGATGAAGATGAAGAGGATGATGACGATGACGAGGAAGAAGGAGATGAAGGGGATGGGGGAAGTGACGGTGGTGATTCTTCCGATATCAGCTCCTCGGGCGATTCTGACTTCAACTCCAAACATCCACGCTGGCCCGGTGGTTCGCCCGATGGTACAGGCGGTGAGTTTGCCCCAAAGGGCAGTGGCAGTGGTGCAAGTGATGCGGTGAGAATGGATTTAAGTGCATTTGATCCTCACAATAACCTTGATAACAGTTTTGCACAGGCGTTCCTTGATGCAAATAAGCCTTCAGCTTCTGCGTCGCAGGAACCTTATGTGCCAGAGGTTGATTCTGCGGGTAACCCGCTAGAGGGAGTTGATTCCGTTTATCCAGTGGAGGATGCTATAGCATTTCTCGCTGGTGGCGAAGTCATACAAGGGATCAAAGATACCGCAGCAGTTGGCGAAACTGTTACCGCTGGTGTAGGTAGCTTGATAGGCCAAGTTTTTGGAAAGCTGGGAACTGTTGTCGAGAATCCTATACTTGACGTTAATGGATTAACCGAATATGCCACAAACAGAGTTGCCACTCGTAGCTTATCAGTTGACACCATAATGGAAACTGTTAGTAACCCTGATATTGTGTTGCAACAATCAACAGGACGCTATTTATACTTATCTGATAAAGCTGCTGTTGTTGTCAGTCCTACTACTGGTAAAATAGTAACAGCTTATCCATCGGAATTATTTGATGACAACATCAATTATATCCTTAATTTTATTAAGTAATAGTTATGAACGATCAAACAAAAATTCAAGGGGTGAGAAAAATCTTGTTAAAAGATTGGGATCCTTTTTGCATTGGCGATAATCCACATCTTATAAATGAGTATGATGAGTTTATAGTTGGTATCGTTACTCTGCTTAGCAAGCATTGTAATGAGAATGCTCTTAATAATTATTTAAAGAATATTGAAGATAAGTTGGATGCTGCTATTCTTGACTCACAGCGAGAGAAAGTAGTTAAGCAATTATTAAGTGTTGAATAAAACTGGAGACTCCGACTTCGATTCCAAACATCCGCGCTGGTCTACCTGCGCGAAGCCTGGTTTCCGCTTCGACGTAAATTAAATCAATAATTTTTCAAAATTTCTTTTAACCATCCTGAAGTCAAAGGAGGCGTATGGCTTTATTTATCCCGATTTCCAAAGTTGATGTGGCAAAGCAGCTTGTGTACGGCACACTTTCCGAAGAAGTGCCCGACAAGACCGGTGAGATACTCGACTACGAAACTGCCAAACCTGCATTTGCCGAGTGGTCACAGCAATTCCAGGATGCAAGCGGCGGAAAAAGTTTCGGCAATGTGCGCGCCATGCACGGCAATGTCGCTGCCGGTAAATTCACCGATATTTCGTTCGATGACGTAAATAAACGCATCCAGGGTGTTGCCAAAATCATTGACGATGCCGAGTGGCAGAAAGTGCTTGAGGGAGTTTACACCGGATTTTCCATCGGCGGTGGTTATGCCAAACGCTGGCAGGACGCAGAAAATTCCAATCTCATGCGCTACACACCGGTACTCAGCGAAGTATCGTTAGTGGATAATCCTGCCGTGCCGACTGCGACGTTTGAAGTGATAAAACTGGATGGGACAACGGAGTGCCGTAAGTTTAATGCAGCACAGGATAATTCGGATATGAATGAAGCTGATGACGAAGAGAAAATATCGGCATTGCTGGAAGGGCTTTCCTGGCTTGCGGATGATATTGCAAACGAAGATGAGGCAGATGAAGTTTTGCCACATATTCTTGCCCTTCAGCAATATTTAAACGGCGAAGCTATTGAAAGCGATGAGAGTAATGAAAAGCTGACGAAATCTATAGATTCTCATCTCTCTACTATTGAAGAACTGCAAAAACGCATTACGCAACTGGAATCATTGCCTCTGCCACCCAAAGGTGTTTTACGTGCTATCAGTAAATCAGAAGACCGCAGTAATCATGAAGAGACATTCGCAAAACTCAGTGCAGCTGGCACTCCTCATGAGCTGATGAAGGTTGCGCTTTCCAACCCTATCCTCATCTAAAATCTGCAAAAGCATTATTCAGCCTAATCCAGCATCCTCAGCGATCTGGAAATAAAAACCTATTCCCAAAATTTAACCAAATAACCAACTAACAAGGAGTCACTATGTTTATTAATCCTACCAGGGAAACTCTCGATCTCACAAATAAAGCGCTCAGTAATGGGCAAAATGAATTGCGCAAAGGCGTTAGCATTTCCAGTGGTCTTACGTTTTATGACTTGATGGGGCCCGCGCAGAATCTTTACCCCGTCATTACGCCCCTGCGTAATAGCATTCCCCGTGTGCGTCGTTTGAATCCCGGTGATGCAGCGCGTTGGAAACAGGTAAATTCGCTTGTAGGTTCGGGCTTTGATGCGATGGGCTGGGTGCCAGAAGGCCAGCGCTCCGGAACTATGTCTTATACTACCTCTTCAAAATCGGCTGCTTACGTAACGCTTGGTGAAGAAGATTATCTGACTTTTGAAGCTGAAGCCGCTGCTCAAGGTTTTGAAGATGAAAATTCCATGGTGACTTTGCGTCTTTTGCAAAAAATCATGCGCAAAGAAGAAGTAGCATTGCTTGCGGGTAATGCCTCGTTGAGTTTAGGTACGCCAACCGCCCCAACACTTAGTGCTTCGGGAACGGGTGCTACTTTGCCCGCACTGACTTATTCAGTGATTGTAGTTGCGCTTACTTTGGAAGGCTGGAAAAATTCTTCGCTTTCTGCCGGTATTTCTACCACTAAAACCATTACCGGAGCGGATAGTAAAACCTTTACTCTTAATGGTGGTTCCTCCAATAAATCTTCCAATACCACGCAAGCGGTAACACTCGGTCAGACATTATTTGCGACCGTACCCGCAATTCAGGGTGCCGTTGCCTATGCATGGTATGTGGGTGCCGCAAGCAGTGAAACCTTGCAGGCTATTACCACGATCAATAGCGCAACATTTACCGCTCCGCTTACTGGCAGCCGTCAGGCAATCAGTGCCGTAACTGCGGATTGTTCGGTTAATGCCAGTCTTGCATTTGATGGTTTACTTACCCAGTCATTAAACCCCAATAATATTTCGTATGTAAATACATTGGCAACCGGTACTGCCGGCACAGGCACTACCTTAACTGCCTCAGGTCGTGGTTCAGTCGTTGAAATTGATAATATGTTGCAGAGCATGTGGGATAACTACCGCGTTAGCCCAACCGTGATTTATGTAAACAGCCAGGAATTAAAGAACATTACCAATAAGGTTTTAGGCACTGGCAGCAGTTCATTGCTGCGCTATACTGCGGGTACTACTGATAGCTTGCCATATTCAATGGTTGCAGGTGGTACGATTGAATTTTACTTCAATCCGTTTGCTGCTGATGGTGGTGTTAAAATGCCTATCAAAGTTCACCCTGATTTACCACCTGGCACGATTATCGCTTATTGCGAACAGCTTCCTTCCTGGTACCAGAACAATGAAGTGCCAAACGTTGCGGAAGTTCTCACCCGCCGTGATTATTACCGCATGGATTGGCCAGCTCGCTCACGTCAGCGTGAATATGGTGTGTATGCCGAGGAAGTACTCGCAATATATGCAACCTTCGCACTCGGTGTGATTACCAATATCGCTAACGGCTAGTCTATAACTAGTGGCCAGTATGAGAACGCTGGCCACTTCATTATAAAATATATCATACAATATTATTAAATATGGCAGCCATAAACAGACTGACAACTCTTGAACGCGTGCGCGATTGGGTGGGAGTAACAACCAGCAATGACGATTTACTTTTAACCCGTCTCATAGATGAAATGAGTCGATTTATTTTAAGTTATCTGCAGCGCCCTACTTTATTTCAATATATCTTCAGCGATATTTATGATGGATTGGGGCAGGGACGGCAGACGCTCAGGCATTGGCCGGTGCAGACCGTTTCATTGGTGATGGTGGATAATATTGTTATTCCCGCTTCCTCTGGAAATTTCAGCAGCGGATTTATATTTGATCCCTGGGATGGGTTGCCACCTGGAAGGCCGCAAGCAGTGTCACTAAGAGGTCATAGATTTACTCGCGGGTATAGTAATGTGAATATTGTCTATACGTGTGGATTTGTGGTGAATAACGAGCCGCAAACTATTCCATCCACGGGTACATATACGATTGCGGTAAATGCTCCAAATGGAAGCTTCGGCGCGGATCAGGGTGTTGTGTATAACAATGGCGGCGCACTAGTCAATGTAGCCTCAAGCCCGACGGAAGGCCAATATACGGTGTGTGATGGTGTGTATGGATTTTCTGCGGCGGATGCGGGCATGCATGTTCAGATAAGTTATAGTTATGTGCCCGCCGACATTGAACATGCTTGTATGGAAATGGTGGGTGAACGGTATCGTTATAAAAACCGCATCGGTGAAATTTCTAAAAGTCTGGGTGGGCAGGAGACGATAGCGTTCAGCCAGAAAGATATGCCGGATTTTGTGCGCACACTCTTGCAGCCTTACATGCGTGTATTGGCGATTTAGGAATTATTTACGTGGGAGACATCACAGTTGATGTGGCGTTGCTCTTGCTTTTTGTTACCCAGTCTTCCGGCTTTTTCTCGGTTTTCTGGGTAGTATTCGCATCGGGATTTACATTAATTTTGGTATTATCCGTAGCTGATACTGCGGTATTAATAGTGGGATGAGTCACGGTAGTGTCACCGGTATTGTTGCTGATGTTGAGATTAATCTCTGGCTTATCAGCACACTCTTTGACGGGTACTTGCGTATTAGCAGGTGCTTGCGTGTTTTCCACAGGCTTTGCATCTGAATTTACTGCTGGCTGTGTCTTTTGGTCAGGAACAGTATTTTGTTGCGCAGGTGCTTCCTTTTGTACCGGCTGCTGTTGTGCCTGCTCTGAAGGCGTATTAGCTCTGGCCAGTTCTGCTTCCTGCTGTTTAGCAAGTGCATTGGTTTTAGCTAATTCTAACTCCTGCTGTCTTTCGCGGGCGCGCTCAATACTTGCCTGACGTTCAGCAATGGCACTTTCTCTGTTAGCTTTATCAGCGCTATGGGATTTGAAAGCCATTACTGTGCTTACGATTCCTAATCCAACTAAAGAAAGACCAAAAAGAATATGGCCTATAGGAGTCAAAAGCCCTGCAATCACCAACGCTGCAGATAAAACACCAAGCAGTATAGTTTTGCCGGAATTTTTGGCAGGGATTTCTTGCGAATCATCAACTCTGTCGGAGTTTTGATTTTGAGAATTCTGTTGTTCTTCGTTCATATATTTATCCCTTAACTAAACGGTTCTATCGTTTTTATTTTGTTTGATCGCTAAATCTAATTTACGTCTGTTAGCGAGATCGGTAAAAGTTAAATTTTTGGGTTCGTTATCTCTTTGGATTTTTTGTAAATCGACTGCAGAAAATCCGTTTTCAATCCACTTGCCAATTTCATGCATATGTTTTGGTTCTAAAAGTTTATATAACGGATCATCTTTATTCAACTCATTGGGATTTTTAGCGTAACTAGCTGCGAATTCGCTAAGTTTATTTAACTCATTATATTTTTTGTCTGAGTAGAAGAAACCGCCCTCTCCATCAATTTTATGGGCATTTGCTTTGTTTTTTAATACAGTTGCGACAACTTCAGGTTTATATCCATGGTGAAGTAGGGTATTTACCGTTGATTGCTCAATGAATTTATTATTTGGATCGGGGTATAATTTAGGTACTAGGGGAGCATATTTAACTCCAAGATAATCTGTAATTCCATCAATTGGAATACCGTGTGCTCCTAAAATAGCAGAAGTGGTAAAAAGTGCAGATTGCTGATCTACAGGAAGTTTCAAGAATGCGCTATTAACAAAAAGTACCAATTTGCCATAATTAGTTACATCTTTCTTATCCTGATTTTGTACGACCAGGCATAATGGTTCTTTATGCCCGTTTAGATCTTGAGTTTCATCAAATACCCTGATTTCATAAACACTTTTCAGGGATTTGTCCTTGGAGCGGATTTCATTATATTTAGCGATAAAACTATCGGCGCCCTTATCAACAAATTTCAGTGTATCTGAGTGATTAATCAAATTATTATATAATTCTAAATCTGGTCCAGTGGGGCGACCATGTGACCCACTAAAATCTGCGTGGTGTGACAAGGGAACTGCTTCTGTAACTTTGTTATGGGCTCCACTATTGTTACCCGAACGCTGCCCAGCAGCCTTTTGCTGAAGTTTCGCTGCTGACTGCATATAATAATTATTTGTTTCTTTGACATTCACATCCACAGATACATTTGGGCTGCCGGGAGTGGGATTAGGATCCACATGTCCTATATAACCAGGATGTGCTACAATCTTCTTATGCGTCTGTTGCGCTTGGGCTTCACTCATCGTGGTGAGCAATCCGGTTGACAGCAGACCGGTAAGCAAAAGTTTATTCATAAGCGCATCTCCCTAATCTAATAATTAAGGCCATAATAACATAAAAAGCCTTAATGAATAATTAAGATTTTGTTACAATTGTATGATCATCATTGACATAATTGGGCTTCCTGAGTTACAGGAAAACATTGCTGCATTGCCCGATAGGTTGCTTAACGTATTGTTTAATAAGTCATCTTCCCTTACGGATCTATTAAAACAAAAAGTGGGTGAGAAGTTAAGTGGGGAAGTGCTTCAAAGCAAAACCGGTACGTTATTAAATAGTATCGCCAGTGAAGTAAACGAAGATGGCGACAGCATAAGCAGCAGTATTTTTGTAGATGGAGATGTTCCCTACGCGGCTATCTTAGAATATGGCGGCACCACCAAATCTCATATTATTGAGGCCACGCAAGCAAAGGCTCTGGCTTTTATGTCAAACGGCAAACAGATGTTTGCAAAATATGTTAATCATCCTGGATCAGTAATACCGGAATATTCTTATTTGCGCTCATCCCTTGCCGACATGAACGACGATATTCTCGATGAGATGTCAGGCGCTATTCAGGACGAACTCAACCAATCTTAATTATCATTATCATTATGAATCGCGAATCCATTATCACCGCGCTTTTTGCTCTGGTGTCTGCTGCTGCGCCATTTGCCACGGCAAGCAGGAGATTACAACTTTGGAGCAGCGTGGCTGCCGCCGATAAGCCAGCGGTGTTTTTATGCGAGCGCAGCGAAATATACACACATGCCAGTGAAGCAGTGCCGGCAACAGTGACGCTGAATGTCGATATTTATATCTATATTGATGCCGGTAAAGACCAGAGTGTTTTTCCTATATCGACTCTCAATCAGTTAATTGATGCGGTGGATTTGGCATTAGCGCCAAACCCGCTCACCGGTCTTCAGACACTTGGCGGCTTGGCATCGCATTGCTGGATAGAAGGAAAAATTATGAAAGACGCAGGCGATCTGGATGGCGACGGGGTTGCTATCATTCCACTGAAAATTCTTGTCCTCGTCTAAAATATTAATCACAGAAATGTAAGGAGAAAATTATGACCGCTTATGCTTTTGGTACCGGCACACTCATTGCCAAACGTACCGATACTGCTAACACCCCGCCATTTATGTTTGGCGTTCTGCAAGGTGTTTCGCTTGATTTTGATCAGAAACTTGAATCATTAACCGGGCAAAATAAAGTTGCTGTTGCGCTTAGTGACGGCGAATTAAAAATTACCGGAAAAGCAAAATTTGCCCGGCTGCAAATGACCTTATTTAATAATTTATTCATTGGGCAAGCTGCAGGCAGTGGTGGCCTTGAAATGACCAGTACGGGAGAATCTGCAACGGTACCGTCTTCTTCGTCATATATCTATGTGGTTGCCAATGCGAGTCTTACCCCACTGGAAGATTTTGGTGTGTTTTATCAAAGCAACGGCGTTCAGCTAATTCCGGTCGCTTCTTCTCCAACGGTTGGAGAATATACGTTTAACACTTCCACCGGCACGTATACATTTGCGGCTGCCGATGCGGGCGCAGCATTATATGTTTATTATACCTATATGGCAACTTCCGGAAATAAATTGACCTATGCAAATCAGTTGATGGGAACAGCACCGATTTTTGAAGTGTATTTTAAAACCACTACCAGCAATTTTGGCGCGCCCAAAGATGTAACTATTAAGCTCAATGCCTGCAAATCCAGTAAATTATCGCTTTCATTTACCAATCAGAAATTCACCATTCCTGAGTTTGATTTTCAGGCGATGGCAGATGCTTCCGGTAATGTGTTTACGCTGACTACGACGGAGTAGACTACTCTTTTTCTTCTGAAGATAATTTTATCAGCGGGTGTTTACCCATATAATATTTAAGCGATAAGCCAAACGGATCGGTAATCGCTTGCTGAAAAAGTTTGGAGATTTCTGTTTTTGCCTGTGGTGATTTCTTTGATAACTCTGTAAACAATGCGGCGCCTTCATCGGTGAGCAGCAATTCTGTGTGCGCCTCAGCGCCGTAGCGTATTTTCTTCGAAAAACTATTGCGCTCTTCAATAAAATGCCTGGCATCATATTCATCCGGCACTAAAGCCTGCAGTCGTGCATTGAGTGCCTTAGGCAAATCAAAAAGCACATTGGTTGCTATATGCTCAACATAGCGCTCCGTATAACCACGCTTATCCTCCGATGAAACCGTTCCTCTGATAAAAAACTGGCGCTCACCGTCTAGCGCGTAAGTAGTTTCTACGATTGCCTTATTGCCAAAAAGTTTTTGAAGTTCTGTTCTTCTGGCTTTTCCTGCGTCGATATCTTTCTGGATACGTTGCAGGTTACGCAGGAAAATCGCGGTTTGTTCTTTAGTCAAGCTGGTTATCAGTGATTCGGGAATCTGCACTACGTCAATACCAGGAGCGGGTGCTGCCCAGTTATAGACCATGATGAGTTTGCTAAAGTCACCGCTCTTTTTAGCAATCGCCATAACTTCTTCATTTTGCCCGATGGCGTTGCGCATACCGTGGATATAGGCTTCAGCCATAAAGAGGACGCAGTCTTTGGCATTAAAGATATAATATTTATTTTTAGTAACACCACTCACTGCTGCAGATTTTACTTCGCAGTGACGCGTAAGAAAATCTTTCAGGGTTTCTTTCTTTTTTAACTCTTTTGCCATTGCTCAACAAACCGCTAGTTATTTTTTTAACATTAACCTTTAAAAAGAAGAGTTTCAAATGGATAATTACGTAGATATCAATGACGCTCTTACCATTCAGCTTGGCGGCAAAGAGTGGCTTATACCCATGCTGGCCGCTAAACAAAATAAAATAATCGATCCATTGATACTAAGTTTATTGCCTATATTTTCTGAATGGCAGAATGACAAAGCGGTAGCTCTTAGTAAATTAGGCGCAGAGCAATATGAAGATTTGCAGGAAATTGCCTTTGTTGCAATAGGGCGCGCAGAGCCAAATCTAAAGCACGAGCAATTTCTGGATTTACCCATAACTTTGCCCGAACTGATCAATGCTTTTAGTATTATTGCACAGCAGACCGGAGTATTTCAAAAAGTTACAACAGAAGAAAAAAACCCGGGGGAAGGATCAGGGGAGTAAACCTCTTCAAAAAATCCCATCACGAAAAAACACCGGATTGGGATAAAATAATTGCACATACATGTCATATAACCGGTTGGACATGGGATTATGTGGAAAATAATATCACCATGCCGAGACTGAAGGCATTACAGGAAGAATGGCAACGTAATCCTCCACTTTTGCTTATGGTGGCTGCTTATCTTGGTATTAAGAACAAAGAAGAAGGAAGCCCGGAAGAGTTGCTGGAAAAAATAATTGGTATGGAACATGGTTCGGCAATAACACTCTAATTATTGCGGATGGTCATTGAGTACAAAATGCGTGAACACTGCTTTTAGTTCCGTCGCGGTCGGTTCGCAGCCAAACCAGTTATCGCAGTAAGAATCAAACTTTATAACATACATGTCTTGCCCGGTAGCATATTTCGTAACAGTAAATGCAGAATTGGTAGAAGAACGGGCAGGGCCGGAAGTCTGAATGAGATTATCAGACGATACGCGCACTTTATAGGCAGAAGACTCAGCTACCCATTGACCTGCACGGCTCCATTTTCTTTCGCAATCTCGGCCTTCTTTACAAGTAATGGTAATATTGGCTTCTTTTTCTATGGACGCGCGCTCCGCAGATGTGAGTTGCACTCCGCATGCTGCAAGTAAAACAGCGCATGCGCCTATTAATACAAATAAACTTTTTTTCATACACTCTAATATACATATAATATCATGACCGACAATACATTAAGCATCCAGGTGGATACGGACGTATCTGGCGTGAATTCTGGCTTTAAGGCAGTGAATGATTCCATTGATGCTCTAAAACAAAAATCCATAGAGGCAACACAGCCCACCAGTCAGTTATTTAAAACACTGGAGAGTGCATCCGATTCAGCAGTGAAGGGCATATTAAGAGGAACCGAAACCTGGCATGCCGCCATGCTCAATGTTATTAGTGATATGGAAATTAAAATTGCACAGCTTGCGGTGAATGATCTGTTGACGATGGCAAAAAACCAGGCACAGAAATTATTGATAGCAGAAAGTACGGACACCTCCATTGTCGCATCGAATACTGCAAAGAACGCTGCGATTAGCGCGAGTGATGCTACTGCGGCAAATACCAGCATTGCATCACATGCAGCGCAAATTATCAGCCAGATAAAATCCGACGCAGCGGCAACTTATGCTGGCGTATTTGCATTTATGTCTCCTGTGATGGGGCCTGCGGCAGCGATACCTGCTGGAGTTGCTGCCGGAACGGTTGCGGCGTCAGAAGGGCTGGTTTCTCTGGATGTCGGTGCATGGAATTTAGGCTCAGATATGGTCGCACAGCTTCATCAGGGTGAGATGGTAGTGCCGCAAACCTTTGCGCAAGGATTGCGTGATGGCGGTGGGGCAGGCGGTGGTGGCGATAACTATACTATCAACATCAGTGCAATCGATACGCAAACCGGTACACAGTTTTTAAAAAATAATGCCTCGTATATCGCCAGTGCGTTGTCATCACAGGTGAGAAACTTTAATAGCAAAGTTCCTACCTGGAAGAGTTAGAAGTTGGAATCTGGAATTTATGAATCTTGAATCATAGATTCATTCTTTTCAAGATTCCTCTGATCATCAACCCTCAATCTCAGAACTGTTTATGTCTACAGCAATATTACCTTCACTCGTCGGTCTTGGGTTTGACGTAGTGCGCACACCACAGTGGGACACGATCGTCCAGCAATCTATCTCTGGCAAGGAGACAAGACTCGCTCGTCAAACCTATCCGCGCTGGAAATGGGAACTTAGCTATAATGTATTGCGCAGCGATATTGCCTATACAGAATTTCAGCAACTTGCCGGATTTTTTAATCAACGGGGTGGCATGTTTGACACATTTCTTTATCAGGATGTTGATGATCATAGCGTCACCGCACAGGCAATAGGGGTGGGTAATGGCACACAGAATAATTTTCAACTGATACGTGCTTTCGGTGGTTTTGATGAACCTATACTCGCACCCCATATTATAAGTAATATCTATATAAATGGCGTAGCGCAGACAAGTGGTTTTACCACAACTTCGTGGCAAGACGGAAATCCTGCAGGTCCGGGAGTAATAATATTCACAACTGCGCCATCAAGCAGCGCTGTGGTCACGGCGGATTTCAGTTATTATTTTCCAGTGCGAATGAGCAATGACAGCGTGGCGTTTAGTATGTTTATTTCCAAATATTATAAAGCCAAAAAATTCAGTTTTATAAGCGTAAAGAATTGAGGGCATTATGAAAGCTGCATCCACTGCTCTTATTAATCTGCTGGCATCCCGGCAGTTTTATTCTGCCGATTTGTATCAATTCAGTTTAGTAGGTGGCGGGCAGTTATATTATTGCGGCGGCGATACGGATATAGTCTGGGATGGATTTACCTGGACTGCAGGCGGTACAATAGGGCCGTATTTTGATCGCAAAGACAACAAAGCCAAATGCCATTGGAAAGTAGGCGTAGAAGTAGATACGCTAGTGTTTGACGTATTGCCGGGAACTTCCACCGTTATTGGCTCGCCGTTTTTATCAGCAGTGCGGCAAGGAGTATTTGACGGCGCGGAATTAACTTTATACCGCGCATTTATGCCAACTTATGGCAATGTTGCTGCCGGTACGGTGATTATGTTTGTCGGCCGCGTGGCTGAAATTGATGGAGGACGGGCGATAGCAACTTTTTCAGTCAATAGCCATCTGGAACTTCTGAACCTGAATATGCCACGCAATCTCTATCAATCGGGGTGTGTGAATACGCTGTATGACAATGCCTGCACATTAAGCAGCGCCAATTATTCGGTAACCGGAAGTGCTACCACTGGTTCAACCACAAGCGTAATTAATACAACACTAACACAAGCGACGGGCTATTTTGATTTGGGTGTTGTCACCTTTACCAGCGGTGCGAATAATGGCCTTTCACGCACAATCAAAAATTACATTCAAGGATTACCCGGAACATTGAGCTTGATTTTACCGCTCCCTGTGGTGCCGAGCATTGGGGATACATTTTTAGTTGCTGCGGGTTGTGATAAACAGCAAACCACCTGCCAGAGTAAATTCTCAAACCTTGCAAATTTCCGTGGGTTTCCTTATGTGCCGGAAAACAGCACGGCGGTGTGAGTAATCTCTTCTTCACTCTCGATGCATTGAATATGTTTAATGAATTTCTAGGATTTAGTTTTAGAAAGAGGATTATTTGCCTGTTCCATAAGTCTCTGGTGAGCCTTAGCTCTCCAGCCTTTGCGACCAGAATCTTCTGCTATGCCTTCATAATTTGCAAAATCTCTTTTTCCTGATTTATATTTTGCTGAATTAGTTTCGGCTTCCTGGGTTTCTTCTGCGGCTACTAAATCACGCGTCGGTAATTTTGATTCTAAATAGGCGGCTAAATATTCGGGTATATTAAAATTAACCCTTAACTTGTCTGCGGCTTCCTGAACTTTGAACAAAGACTTACAAATTATATTATAGGCTCTGCCCTCTTTTTCCATGCTATGTATTATGGCGGGGAGTCTGATATTTATTTTTCTGATGTCTTTCTTGGTTAGAAAAGTATTATTATCTATAGTTTTTATTAATTCTGCGGTTCTCTTATTATTATTAAGACGTAACGATCCCAAGTCGCTACTAACAGTGTAGTGAGATAGGGCATCATTATAATAATTACAAAAAAGTATATTAGGATTTTTAGAATTTGAGATTGCTTCAGCCATGCTGTCATAACATTTCACGATGTTATGCTTTTTGTGATCTGGCCAATTTTTTCTGTCTTCATAGTCAGTAAATTTAAATTCGGTCAGAGTTTTGTTTTTTTTAAGCAATTCTTTAAAAAATTCTTTTATCTCATCATTGTTTTTGAAACTATCCCATCCTCTTGAATTAAAGCCAAGTTTAAACACCTCATTATGAAATAGTTTTTCTATCACTTCCCCATCATCTTTTAAATAATCATAAAAATTCGACATATTCCGCATCCTTTGTATTTTGTCTCATCATATCATGCAAAAGTTAACAAATCCTTACCAGAACGCTAGTTATTCTGAACAAGAACAGCGTGATAAGGTGATTGCTGTTGCCAAAACATGGCTGGAAACACCCTATCACACAGGCGGGCGAATTAAAGGCGTGGGGGTAGATTGCCTTACACTCCTTGCTGAAATATTTGCCGAAGCGGGTATAGTTGCTCCTATTAATATTCCTTATTATCCAGGTGACTGGCACTTGCATCGCTCAAGCGAGCGGTATCTGGAAGGACTTCTCAAATATACTAGAGAGATAAAAACACCTTTGCCTGGCGATATTGCGCTCTGGAAATTCGGGCGGTGTTTCAGTCACGGCGCAATCGTGATTGAATGGCCGATTATTATTCATGCTTATGTCGATCGCGCCTGTACGCTGGAAGATGTTTCCAAAGCGTTGTGGCTTACCCATATAGGAGAAAACATCACAGGAAATTTGCGGCCAGTGCGGTTTTTTAGTGTTTTTAAATAATATTATTATTCTGTATATTCTATGCCATTAAAAGGTTAAGCTCTAAAGTATGAAAATACTTTTTATAACCTGTGGAAGCATAGGTGACGCGGTTATTTCAACGGGGCTACTTTCTCATCTTTTAGAAACTCATCCTAAGGCTGATTTTACTATTGCCGCAGGCCCTGCTGCTGCACCTTTGTTTGAAGCCTTTCCGCGCCTTGAGCGTTTAATTGTTATCCGTAAAGAGCCAAGAAAAAAACACTGGATAAAGTTGTGGCAGAACACAAGGCATGAGCGCTGGGATTTAGTAGTTGATTTGCGGGGGTCACTTCTTAGTTTTCTTTTACATGCAAAACAACGTAGAATTTTTCATAGCAGCGATAAATCAAAATCAAAGATTGATCAACTCGGGGCATTATTGGGATTAGATCCATCGCCATTACCCATGCTGTGGGTAAGCAAGAAATCAACCGATGAAGCTAAAGAAATACTTCCTGCTACTCCGCTGATAGTATTGATTCCCATCAGTAACTCTCCATTTAAGGATTGGCCAATAGAGCGTTTTTCCGAGCTTGGTGAGCAGTTGCTCAAAATGCCGGTATTTACCGCAGCAACTATAGTGATATTGGGTCTTGAGCATCAAAGAGATGCATTAGCGCCATTGATCAAAGCACTTCCTGCTTCTTCGGTGTTAGACTTAATAGGAAAAACAAATATCCCACTTGCCTGTGCAATTTTAAAACAAGCACAACTCGTTATTGGTAATGACTCGGGGTTATTGCACATGACGGGTGCACTGAAAGTGTCATTAGTAGGATTATACGGCCCTACCAATGATATAAAATATGCTCCTCGCGGTGAGCATGTCAGAATTGCAAAAGTTCGCGATTTTACATTATCGGAAGAAGAAATTAATGACCCCGATATTATAAAGAAACTCACTGTTATTCATGTGATGAATACAGTGACGGAATTGCTTAACAGGTAATATTTTACCTAATCGCTTAACAAAAAAAAACTCATAATTTATGTCATTTCTCATCGGTATCGGAAAGTCGCAAGCGGCTCAGCAGGCGGCTGTCTCCGGTTTGCAATTGCAGAGTTCTGCTTATGGAAAAGCTATCCCCATTGTATACGGCACTACTCGCGTTGCCCCCAATCTTATCTGGTATGGCGATTTTGTAGCGACACCGCAAAACTCATCCGGTGGTGCTGGAAAAGGCGGTGCAACGGGCGGTGGAAAAAATGGCGGTGGTGGTTCTTATACGTATCAGACTTCCTTTGAATTCGGAATTTGTGAAGGCCCAATAAACGGCATTGGCACGGTTTACTTAAGTAACTCGGTAAGCACTTTGTCGGCACTAGGCTTAAGTTTATTTGATGGAAACTATGGACAAGCTCCATGGGGTTATCTGTTGTCACAGAGCCCTACCATCACGGAAACGCATACCATTCCCGCCAGTGCGCCCTATCAGGTAACGGTGAATCAGGCCTCATTGTTTGCAGGAAGTGGAAGCGTAATACTTTCCGGTGGCGCCGTATTTACCAATACTATTCTCGCGCCAGCAGTAAATCAATATAGCGCAGTAAACGGAGTCTATACATTCAATTCGGTAAACGCAGGTGGCTCTGTTGCTATCACTTATTATAACAATCTTGATACACAAGCGCTAGGTTATAGCGGAATTGCCTATGTTGCGGCGGCAAGTTATAATCTTGGCAGCAACGCCCAATTGCCAAACCATAATTTTGAAGTAGAGGGAATCTATTCTACCTCACTTGCGTCCCTTGGCATTCCCGATGCGGATCCGAGTCTAGTGATATCTGATCTACTTACCAATCCTGATTACGGTGCGGGATTTCCCTCAGCAAGGCTTGCCAGTTTAAGTTTTTATCAGACTTACTGTATTGCAACCGGACTTTGGATATCTCCTGTCTATAACACACAATCGCAAGCATCTTCACTATTTGATGATCTGGCA
Source organism: Alphaproteobacteria bacterium (assembly GCA_013288335.1). Taxonomy (GTDB): domain Bacteria; phylum Pseudomonadota; class Alphaproteobacteria; order Rickettsiales; family JABCZZ01; genus JABCZZ01. Next base: position 8,450 of record JABDCC010000003.1, on the reverse strand, counting down.
AAGGCTACAAACAGTGCCATCGTGTGGTCGAGTGGATTACTTACTCTTGTGCCATATGGCGATCAGGATATTGCGGCAAATGGGTATAGTTATACTGCGCCATCATCACCGCTTTATGATCTGAGTGATGATGATTTTCTTCCGAATTCGGCTACCAGCTCCAGCGCCGGAGATATTGATAATGTAGTATTGCTTACCCGCAAGCGCCCTAGCGATAATATCAATTCTCTTCAGATAGAATGTCTGGATCGCGGCAATTATTATAATCCGGCAATCATAGAAGCCAAAGATCAGGCGCTCATAGAAACGTTTGGATTGCGTCAAACCTCTTCAACCCAGATGCATATGTTTGCCGATTTGAATGCCGCGCGCATTTCCGCTCAATTGCAATTACAGCGCCAGTCTATATGCAATACGTACCAGTTCACGCTTGATCAGCGCTATGTGTTGCTCGACCCGATGGATATCGTAACCTTAACTGACGCCGCACTCGGTCTTGATAAACAATGGGTGCGCATTACCGAAATTACTGAGAATGATGATGCCTCACTTAGTTTTGTGGCTGAAGAATATTTGTACGGAACCGGTAGCGCGCTGCTTTACAGCTATCAGCAAGGGCAGGGATATTCCAATAATTATAATATTGCTCCAGGCAACGCTAATACTCCTATTATTTTTGAGCCAACGGCTGAGCTTACAGAAAGTCTTGAAGTTTGGATTGCAGTAAGTGGTGGGCCATTATGGGGTGGATGTGATGTCTATATATCCAATGATGGCAATAGTTATAAAAACGTGGGAACGATACATGGTGCATCCCGTATGGGGCTGCTTACTGCTTCGCTTGCTACAGTCACGGCAAATGTCAGCGGACAAACGATTGATAGCAGCAACACACTCTCAGTTGATTTATCAGAAAGTAACGGCCAGTTGCTTTCCGGATCGCAGAGCGATGCCATCGCGCTTGCCACATTATGTTATGCAGATGGTGAATATATCGCCTATCAGAATGCAACACTTGCAGGAACCAATCAGTATAATTTAACCTGGTTGGTGCGTGGGTGTTATGGCACTGAGCCTGCATCACGCGCCATAGGCAGCAAGTTTGTAAGACTTGATTCCAAGATATTTCAATACCCGTTTACTCAGAATTATATTGGTGCAACCATATATATCAAATTATTGTCGTTTAATATTTACAACGCGGCAAACCAATCACTCGCTGATGTTCAGCCCTATGCTTATACCATAGTCGGCACGGCGTTTTCTTCTCCATTGCCGGATGTGATGAATCTGCGCACTTCATATGTGGCGGCACTTACTCAGCTCACATGGGATGAGGTGCAGGATTTCCGAACAGTATTATATGAAATACGCAAAGGGGCGGCATGGACGGGTGCGCAGGTGTTAGGGCGAGTTTCCAGCCCACCATTTAATGTGCAGGGAGACGAAACCTATTGGGTTTCGGCATACGCAGAGCCAACTGCGGGATTACAGGTGTATAGTGAAACTCCACAAAGCTTGGCTATAACCGGCACACAGATTACCAGTAATGTCATTGCAACATATGACGAGGCGGCAACGAGTTGGAGTGGAACATTAGGGGGAAGTGCCTCCATTTCTGGCAGTGATGTAATAACTGCTAGCAGTGGCACTTACGAAATACCGAGCGGTCACGAAATAGATATCGGACGCGTTGCACCGTGCAGTATCATCATCAACTGGAGTTCGCTCGGGCAACATATCAATGACAATATATTTACCATTACAGATTTTTTGGGTTTCTCGGATCTCTTAGATTACGCCGCTTCTGTAAATGTCAGTGTATATCCGGAAATTGCTTTGTCACAAGACGCGGTAACCTGGAGCGCATGGCAGAAATACAGCGTCGGTTCTTATATGGCGCGTAAATTTAAAGCGAGGATGCAATTACAGTCGCTTGATCCGACTGTGGAAGCCTACTTAATTGGATTTGTTTTTTCCGTCGATGTTCCTGATCGCGACGATCATTATATCAACCAGGCAATTGCTTCCGGTGGCACTTCACTTTCATGGCAACCGGATGGCGCTGCATCGCCAGTGGCTTTCAATGGCGGTCCTGCAGGCTCTCCCACCGCGCCCAATATACAAGTGACGATACTCAATGCGAGTGCAGGCGATGTGCTGGTGTTAAGCGGTGTCAGTTTATCGGGTTGCACTATCCAGATTTTAAATGGCGGAAGTGGCGTTGCCCGTAACGTTAATATTCTCGCCCAAGGTTATTAATCAGAAGAGGAAGAAATGTCACAAAATTCAATAATACTGCCCACTACCGGAACGGTGAGCGGGTTGCAACAAACCCAGAACATGAATAATGCGCTTGATACACTCAACACACTTGCAAGCGGTGCGTCTGCGCCAAGCTCACCTGAAGCAGGGCAGTTATGGCATGATACTACTAATAATCTTCTTAAACTTCGCAGCCTCGATAACACAACATGGATTTCCATTGCTGCTGTTGATGAAACTAATTACCAGATATTGCCTTCCATCGGTGGTGGCTCGGCAACTATTTCAAGTGTCGCCACAACCGATTTAGGCTCAGTTCCACAAACCAATTTAACCGTAACAGGCACGACCACCATCACTTCTTTCGGCACCTCAATGAAAGCCGGGTAAAGTAAGGTTGTTACCTTTGCAGCCGTTTTGACGCTTACGTATAATGCAACATCTTTAATATTGCCGGGTGCCGCAAATATAACCACAGCAGCAGGAGATACTGCATTAGTCACCTGCCTAGCCTCCGGCGATTACCGCGTTATTTATCAATATGCCGCAGGTTCAGTTGCATCTATTTATGCGGCTAATACCGCACTTGCAAATGCAACAACCGGAGCGGCATCTCCGACCGGAATTGCACTTGCAGTAAGCCAATTGCTCGGGCGTGGAGCATCTGGCGATATTGCCGCTATAGCGCTTGGTACAGGTCTCTCCATGTCTGGCACTACGCTTAATGCTTCGTCAGCACTCACCGGATCGGCGGGTGCTGCCGGCTATATTGAACTTCCTATATCGGGTGCTACCATTTATATTCAGTGGGGCTCAGTTGCAAGCACCGGTTCAACAGCAAGCACCATTACAAGTTTTTCCACCACATTCCCCAATTCCTGCGATGCGGTTATCGTACAAAATACCGGAACCGACATCACGTGGAATGTGTCGCCGGTCACTGCAAAAACCACAACGAATTTTACCTGGCAGAACAACGCAAGTAATTCCCAAACTGGCCTCTATATCGCAATAGGTCATTAAACATGTCGGATGAACAGGATATAAAAATTGCAGTGATGCAGAGCCAGATTGATGGGCTGCGTGAACAGCATAAATCGCACAAAGAGGATATCACACGATCGCTTACCGAGCTTGCCAATAAAGTGTCTGAGTCGATCAATGGCATCCGTGAAGATATCAAAGATATTTATGAATTCATCAATCGCAGCAGAGGTGGAATCGCCGCACTTGTGCTTGTTTCCAGCGCGCTTGGCGGCGTGGTGGTTGCGGTAGTTTCCTGGGCGCTGGCGCGATTTTTACATTAGGAATTAATATATGTCACCACGTTCTGTAAATGCAGCGGGGATTTCGCTGATTGAGTCTTTTGAGAGTTTGAGTCTTACTCCTTATCAGGATAGCGTCGGGGTGTGGACTATTGGATATGGTCACACCGAGGATGTTAGCGCATCAAGCTCGCCTATTTCTGAAGAAGAGGCAGATACCTATCTGAATAGCGATTTGGCGACGGCTGAAACCGAAGTTGGGAAATATATAAATGCCACACTGAATGACAATCAATTCTCTGCACTGGTTTCACTGGTGTTTAATACTGGCGCTGCGCCGCTTACCCATACGCTTGGCACTTTGTTGAATGCAGGAAATTATGCAAACGCCGCCGATGAATTTTTGAAATGGAATCATGCTGGCGGAAAAATCAGCAATGGCCTGACACGCAGGCGTGAAGCGGAGAGAGAGTTGTTTCTCAGCTAATTTTTTTAATGTAGAGGAAAACAAATGGAAGAAGAAAACCAATCTGCACCGGCATTTATGTATGATGTGGTGTGCATAGATAAACATGGTGCGGAAAAATGGCGTGAGTGCGTCCATAATCTCGTAACGACAACAGGAAAAACCGATATTGTCGATAAATATTTTAAGGGGTCTGCTTACAGCGCTGCCTGGTATATGGGCTTAAAATCTAGCGGTACGGCGGTTATTGGCGATACACTTGCTTCACACAGTGCATGGACGGAAGTCACACCTTATTCCGGCAACCGGCTTGCTATTACCTTTGGCACCACATCCGGCGGAAGCAATACTTCCAATATGGTGAGTTTTTCGCTCAACACCACCGCAACCATCGCCGGAGCGTTTATTTGTTCTGCAAGCAGCGGCACCAGCGGTATTCTCTATAGCGCAACCGATTTCAGCGTAGCGCGATCGGTCGCAAGTGGCGACACGCTCAATGTAACACCGACCGTTTCGGTTTCTTAATATTATTAATCAACTAGATTTTTAGGTTGTCGCTTAAATCTTTACACCCAGTGTTTTGGCAGTGTCTCTGATGCGATCTTGCCAAAAAATTAGGCGATGATGCTCTTTATCTACTTTCATGCATTCTGGCAGCCGCTCAATTTGTTCGATGCTAAAATGGGTAATATTTTTTACCTGTTTAAAACTAAGCACGATTCGACCAACGCCATCTTTCTCTTCCTTCCGCCCATTTTGTAGTAACTCTTCCACCATTTGCTTTGTAAGCGACAGGGTGGCAGTCGTGGGCACTGGTGGATTCTCTGGTTCTTTTATTTCATTTATTTCAATTTTAGGGGGCGCTTCTACTACAGCTTCCTGCTTTACTTCAAGAGGCTGATCCAATCCCGCTTCAATGCGGACTTTTGTACGGTCGAAGCAAATCAGGTCATATTTATTGCTGTTATATTCACAGGCATCATACTTTTCAGCTTCGGACGCGGATATACGCATTATGCGCTTAAAGTTATCACGACTCATCAGTACCTTATCATCACCTCCATGCATAATCATCTCCAACGCCTTTTTCAAGGGTAAATGGAATTTACCATTTTCTAACGGTGCCTCGGACCATCCATGAGCATATTTGGCAAGTGGAGTCTTCAGGTGTTCCTGAAGTTTTTCCATTGACAGAAGAATCGTATTATCCAGCTTTTCTCCCCATAGTGTTCTGCTCAGGAATGCTGGATGGGATTCCGCATCCTTAGCAGCAATTCCGGTAATTTTCTCAAAATCTGCAAGCGGAATTTCAGCGTATTCCCAATTTAGTTTTGAAGTTAAAAGCAACTCACTGGCTTCTGACAGCGGTTTTTTCTTGCCCAGCATTGCTAGTAGTTTATGTCTATCCAAATTAACGTTTTCCCCCGTACTTGCTGACCATCCAGAACCAGCCGCAGCAGGATGATTCCAGGATTCGTCAGCTTTTAACCCTGTAATTTCCTCAAACGGCCCAGCGAGTATTTCAATCCGGTCTCCGTAGTTGTGCCATGAGGCCGCCAGTAACCGTTCGATCTCTTCTTCGATTGGGTATATAGCGTTTGGATTTACTATTTCCTTAGGCTTTTTCTTGAAGATATCAAACATATGCGTCTCCCCACTTTTTTAACTCAATGCATTATATTACGTCCGCTAAGAATATCCTAGAAAAGTTAATAAATTATTAGGATTCCGCGTTTTTTAGCGTGATTGTTATTCTTTAATCCAGAAAACCGAGCAAATAAATGACCACCGAACAATTTTCCAATTTAGCGCAGACAACGCTGAGTGGCGGCATCAGTGCGGGTGCGACTTCGCTCACTGTGTCGTCCGCTTCAGGTTTTCCTGCAAGTGCGCAATTCCGTATCGTCATTGATCAGGAAATCTTTTTAGTCACAGCAGTCTCCGGTACAACATTTACTATCACGCCCGGTTACGAGGGAACCATCACCGCAAGTCACACTAGCGGTGCAGCGGTTGCACATATTTTAACGGCGGGGGGTCATCTCGCAAATTTATAATAGCGCAAATGCTATGCCGACGCCTCGCATACAGGCTTTTGGCGATTCGCGCGCGGCCTATTGCGGGCTCAATGTCAACCTTACCACTTCGACATTTGTCAATCCTTCGCTGCGCTATCCTGGGAATTCACCACTTGCCTGGGCGAATCGTTTTTTGCGCGGGCGGTTAAATCTTGATCTTACACTTGGCTATATCGGCGCGTTTCAGGCAGTCGCAAGCGTAAAGGTAATCAACGGCGGTTCTAATTATACATCCCCTTCAGTTTCCGCAAGCGGCACCGGAAGCGGCGTGGTATTTGGCACTCCGGTGTTATCCGGCGGTGTCATACAGAGCGTGCCGGTCACCACGCAGGGTATAAACTATACATCGCTTCCCACACTCAGCGTGACCGACTCCACCGGCTCCGGTGCCGCGCTTCAGGCGGCACTTGGCGGCACAGGGACGTTTGGCGTCGCAGGCGAAACCAGCACACAATGCATCAACCGCCTTTCAGACATCGTAAACGCGCCGGTGGATATTGTGTTTGTCTGCATCGGCACCAATGATATCACCAATGGTGTTTCGGCCGCTACCAGCAAGGCGAATTTAAAAACCATATTCGACACTCTGATTCAGGCGGGAAAAATTGTTATTTACGCACCCGATCAAGCGAGAAGCTATTGGGGAAGCCTTACATCGCCGCAAATTACCATCGCCCGGCATCAGATGTATAATGTCAAACGCTGGGCATATCAGTATGCTTTGTTTGCCAATGGAAAAAATTCAAGCACCTCCAAAAAAATTCTGATTTGCGATTTTGAAGATTTTTGGACGGATGCTACGAGTAGTGCAGGATCACCTTTATCGCTCATGACCTCCGACGGTCTTCACTGGTCGCAGGCAAGTGCGCAAGCAGCGGGACTCCGCCTTGCAGCTCAGTTGCAACCAATTCTAGGGCTTAGCGGTCCAGCGAACATCGTGAGCCAGGCAGATGGGTATGAGGCAACCTACAACCCCGATGGCGCGCTCAATTTTGGATGGCTCATGAACGCAACAGCAGTCAGTTGCAACTCGCCGCTTTCAGGTACAAACGCAGGTGATTTTGCAGTAGCAAGAAGTTCTGGCTCAGCAACAGGCACTATGGCGGGTTCTGTGGAAACTACCCGCACAGATGGCTTAAGCGGCAACCGGAAAGCCACATGTCACATTCAACGAGCACAGTATCGCCAACACTTATATTGTAAGAAGAAATCGTACTACTTGTGATACCAAAATTAAACTGTTCTCCCGTTGTGCCACTTCCAAGTGAGAATGTGACATGTGGCTTTCCGGTCAGGCCAATGTAAATTTGTTGTTTCTTCAAATTAATTTTACCAGCTCAGGCACCACTGTGGCGCAAGGATATGATGGGGATACATCGCAAAGCACGTTGCTCTCTTCGGGTGCCTATATGGCGCTGGCTGGCGATTCCACCCCGATGACATTTAAAACGCCTCCGGTGGTTGTGCCCTCCGGCACCGATCATTTTACCTGTTATGCAACTATCGGATTTAACGCAAACGGTGGTACAGGTTCGGCAACCGCGGTCTGGAAAATAGGAAATTTCCGCATACATAAAGTAGTTTAATATGGTGTTTTCTGCAGTTTATGCGGCATCGCGTTACAGCGGCATTGATTATGGCACGCGCGGGCCAGCTATATATGCAAGCACAATAAACAATACGATAACAGCGGCAGATAGCGAAGCAACCTTTGCTGCATTTCATCCTGCAACTTCAGAATTTGTTATGGGAATGGATAGTTATTCTCCGAGTTTTGATTTTAATTCTATCGTTAATGAGCCATTAGCGGGCGCTGATACTCTGCAATTTAATATAGATTTCAATACACCATTTCACGAGGCCGTCGGCGCTTTAGATTTCTTCACTTATTATCTGATAAGTTACCGGAATATCTTTGCTCCGGGTTCTAATGTCAGACAAGGAGCCATCTTCACTGAAAACAGGGCAGGGCAGACTTATACCTATCAATCCCCACACAAAAATGCCGAAAACAGAAGGATCAGTTTAGCAGAAAATAATCGCACTGCGGCGACAGCCGATAACCGAAAATTTACGATATAGGAGAAAAATTATGAGCATGATTGGAACCAAGACACCCGATGAAATCAAAGACTACTCTTTGGACTGGTCTAAAGATGTTGGCGTGGATGTAATTACTACTGGTGTTGACAGCGTATGGTCGGCCTCACCCTCCGGTCTTACTATCACACAGAGTTCTCTCGCAAGTAACGGAACACTCACTACAGTATGGGTTTCTGGCGGCGTTATTGGTCAAGTGTATCAGGTAAAGAATTTAATCACGACTACTGCCGGGCGTAACCTTACCAAAGTGTTCCGCTTGCTAGTTGTTGGCAG
>JABDCC010000002.1 GCA_013288335.1 Alphaproteobacteria bacterium | reverse complement strand
CGTCATAATGTATCTTATAATAATCCGGCATCTTTAGAGCGTTTGCAGCATACTGCAGCACCACCGCAGGTACATCATGAGGAACATCATGAGAATCTGCCAGTTGCAGAAAGTCATACTGTTTATCGCACAACGGCGCCGGTTAAATATTATAGAACTCCTACGTTCCAGCCAGATACACATAATAATTATCCTACCAGCCGCGGGGCAACCTATGAACCACCTAATCATGCCTATCCTTATTCGCATGGGCATGAAGTGAGAACGCAATCAGTCCAGCCACAGGAAGTGCATCCGCAACAGGCAAGACCGGCTGTGCGTGAAGAGGAAGAACGCAGATAGATTATACTCTTCTCAGTTTTTGTATGACATTATCTAACGATTGCAGAAACTGGGATCGATCCTGTTTTGAAAAACTTGGATTAAATCCTTTAATCTCTCCAGCTTCCCTAAGGTAGGAGTTCAGCTCCCGCATAGCGAGCGATGCGCCAATATTTCCTGCATTGAAGGGCTTGCCGTTTGGCCCAATGACATTTGCTTTTTTTGCAAGGCAACGGGCTGCCAGTTTAATATCGGCGGTAATAGCAATATCGTCGGCGCTGATATTTTCCGCTATCCAGTCATCAGCAGCATCAAAGCCATCACTTACCACTATGGAATGCAAATTAGGCCCTACACCCGCACGTAACCCGCTATTACTTACCATAAACACTTCCAGCGCATAGCGATTAGCCACACGCACGATTTCTTCTTTTACCGGGCAGGCGTCGCCATCAACAAATATTTTTATCATGTCTTTGTTATGTCCCAAATTCACACTCCGCGCTAACAATAAATGATATAATTTTTCCATATGTTCTTCATCATTCACAAAAACTATGAGCTATTAGAAAAGAAAATGCACTCATCAGCCGAAGGTTTATTGTCACCACAATTTATTCCTAATTTATAATTTTGTTTTTACCGAAGGCCTATTCGAGAATCTTTTTAAGAAATTTCTCAAACTCTGCCCAAGACGCCTTGTCAGCACTGGCGTTGTAAGCCATGCCTTTGCTAGGGTCATCGCCCGCAGAAGGAATTGCAAAAGCATGGACAGCGCCTGCATATGCAATAAACGTATAATTAATGCCAGCATCATTCATTTCTTTTTTGAATGCTTCCACTTCGGCAGGTGGCACAAATGGATCATCAGCGCCGTGGAGCACTAGCACTGCTCCATGAATGTTTTTTGCGTCTTCAGGGGTGGGGTTAGATAACCCGCCGTGGAAAGTCACGGTGCCTGCAAGTGGCACGCCGCTTCTGGCAAGCTCAAGTGCGGCAGTGCCACCGAAACAATAGCCCATGACCACAATTTTATTGGGATCAACACGCTTCATCGCAATCAGTTTATTATAGGCGGCAACGATGTGGGAGCGCAGCAGCGCACGATCGCTTTTATATTTGGTGGCCAGTACTTTTGCTTCATCGGCGTTTTTTGGGCGCACGTCTTTGCCATAAATATCGATCGCAAAAGTGACATAACCTTGTTTGGCGAGTTCATCGGCTTTATGTTTCTGGAAGTCGGCAAGTCCCATCCAGTCATGCACTATAATAATAGCGGGTTGTGGCGATTTTTTTGCGTTGTCATAGGCGATATAGCCTTCCATAGTGGAATCAGGAGTCGAATATTCCACATCGTGATGTCTGATTGCTGCATTTGCGCTGCTTGCTGCCATACAAAAGACCACAAGTGATGAAACAATTGTAAGAAGATTGGCTTTGATCATATACTGTATCCCCTTTATTTACTGGTGCTATAATTAGCGAAGCATTATAAAGAAGCAATAAGTATAAATGATAGGAGGTTGTCATGAAATTTCTGGATTTACAGGGCAATAAATTTCCGGCTCTTGGGTTCGGCACCTGGCAATTAGAAGGCGACACTTGTTTGGGCGCCGTTCAAAAAGCAATTGATATAGGGTACCGCCATATTGATACCGCACAGATTTACGGCAATGAAACTGAGGTCGGTAGTGCCATAGAAAAATCCGGCATTGCTCGCAAAGAATTATTTGTTACCACAAAATTATGGACAAATAATTTTGAAGCCGGGCGAGTGGCTTCCTCAATGGAAGAATCGCTCTCCAAGCTTCGGATGGATTATGTGGATCTGCTGCTTATTCACTGGCCAAACCCGGAAGTGGAGCTTTCAGAAACATTGGGAGCTATGGCTGAGCTTGTGAAAAAAGGTAAAACCAAAGCTATCGGTGTCAGTAATTTTCCGGTGAGTGAAATGCGCAAAGCAGTGGAAGAATGCAAGGCCAATATCGCCTGTAACCAGGTGGAGTACCATGCATTGCTTTCACAAAATGCGGTTTTAAAATATGCCTCCGATCATAATATCATAGTGACTGCCTATAGTCCGCTTGCGCGCGGCAAGCTTGTGGGTCATCCGGTGCTTACCGGTATTGGGGCAAAATACGGAAAGACTGCTGGCCAGGTTGCGCTGCGCTGGCTGATTGAACAAAAAGATGTGGCGGCAATTCCCAAAGCGGCGAGTGAAAAAAATGCACGCGCTAATTTTGATATTTTTGATTTTGAACTGAGCAAAGAAGATACAGCGGCGTTAAACAAGCTCAAAGGAAATATGCGCGTTGTAAATCCTTCGATTGCTCCTGAGTGGGATGCGGCTTGATGCTGTTAGAATGTACCTGCGGACTTAAAAAACGGGCGTACTTTATTCAAGGCGCTGCGCATTTCGGGCAATAATATAGCAAGTCTTTTTGCCTTGTCTCCTGCCTCGAGCTTTGCAATGGCTTCTGCCTGGGCTGCTAAATCTGCTAGAGCGATAATGCCAAACTGGCAACAGGAGTTTTTGAGTGTATGCGCAGGAACTATTGCACTTGACGGATCTCCCTGATCAAGCGACTGGGCTATAAGATTGATACAACTTTCCGCATCCCCTAAATAAAAAGAAAGAATAGTGGGAAGTTTTGCGCCCAGCGCTTCCTGCGCAGAATTAAAAACGGAAATATCCACACCATATTCGTGAGGGGCCGTTGTATCCGTTACCACTAAAGTAGGGACGGGTGGTGTATGAGGAATAATCTCGTCGTAACAGACCTGCGACGTGTCAGGCATTTCAGACATAGTTTCCAAACGCTCGCGCAGCCACTTTATTATGATGGTTTCGAGGCCAATTTTGCGCGGAGGTTTTGTCAGATAATTATCTGCCACACCTTCTTCTGATAACGTTTTAGCAAAAAAACTATTGGCCATTTTCACCTCCATATAGTTGTGTTACTATAGTTACAATACACTTAAAAAGTTAATTAAATGTGAATTTTAGTGTATTATTGTGGTATTAATACAATTTATGATTGATTTTATGTAATTTTTGATAGGCACAATCTATGCTAATATACTGAATAGACTTGTATTACAGAAAGATTGTACAGTATCATATGGAATGATCATAAAAATATTAGCAAAATCCCTGCACAACCTATTGCTCCCAGGTGTCCTGAGGTTGTTTTTATTGTGCATACTTGCCTATGTATTAAGCTGGAGCATTCTGGCATGGGTTTTGTCGGCATTTATCAGTTCTTATATTGGCGTCACCGGTCTTGACGGGCTCATTTTCCATGTCATTGGTGGTGCAGGAGGAATGTTGATCGCATGGTTTTTATTTCCATTGCTCTACCCGATACTCATCAGTTTCTTTGACGATAATATTGCGATGATAATCGAGCGCAAAGATTACCCCGAGCTTCCTGCTGCTACGCCGCCATTCTGGCCGACTATCATGCATGATGTAATATTTTCACTCAAAGCCATTGGGCTGAATATACTCTGCCTGCCATTTTATATTTTTCCGCCGATTGGCGTTTTTGTTTATTACCTGCTTAACGGCTATCTGCTGGGTACGCAGTTTTTTCGCATGGCGGCGGGCAGGCGTGTAAATGTTGCAACTGCTCGTGCTATGGAAAGCAATGCGCGCTGGTCTATTATCATGACAGGCGTTGCCATCAGTTTTTGCGCGACGATTCCGTTTTTAAATCTTGCCGCACCCATTATCGGAGTAGCAGCGATGCTGCATCTTTTTCATGCATTGCGCGGAACACCAGCGCAAGAGGTTTTGCCGCCGCGCTGATTATTTTATCCCGCCCATTTTACAGATGAGTTTCCATTCTTGCTCGGTCACCGGCTGCACAGAAAGCCGAGCAGAAATAATCAAAGACATTTTAGCAAGGGCAGGGGTAGCTTTCACATCGGCAAGTGAAATAGGCTTTGGTAAAGGTTTCACAGCCTTAAGTCCCACTACTACCCATGGTTCACCCGGCGCAGCTGTTGGGTCAGCATAGGCTTCGCGAATGATTTCGACGATGCCCACGATATCTTTGCCTTCATTGGAATGATAAAAAAATCCGAGATCACCCACATGCATGGCTTTGAGATTCTGCTTGGCGAGATGATTGCGCACCCCGTCCCAGAATGTGCCTTTGCTACCTGCTGCAACCTGCATCTCCCACGATCATTTGGTGGGCTCAGATTTAAATAACCAGTATTTTTTCGGGTGGGTCATTTACACTACTTGATATAAGAATTGGCGGAGAGGAGAGGATTCGAACCTCCGGTGACCTTACGGCCACAACGGTTTTCGAGACCGCCGCATTCGACCACTCTGCCACCTCTCCGCATATAATGATTTCAATAACTTAACGGTTTCTGTAAAACATGAAAATCCAATTTGCTACCGAAATTGCTACCGAACTTAAAAAACGCTCAGTTGCGGCGGCGTTTATACCAGACTAATATACATTGTCTAGTTGCTCATCTTGAAAAGAAAAGTATACGTTCTATATAAGACTTGTAAGATTAACATAATGACTCAATGGTTTGATTAAATGCATATAATTAGCCCAATAGAAGCCGAAGAATATAAATCGCTCTGGGAGCAATACGACGTTCTGACCAAAGCACAGGTAAAATTACTTGCCACAGGGCTTGATGGTGGTCAGCAGAAACAATTTTTAGAACAAGAAGCAAAGATTACAACTATTGTCCGACGTCTTAAAGAACTTAGTGGCATCGACCCTGACGCATCTTGGCAGAGCATCTAGTTATACGCACAGTCCTCATGAATTATGCTTTTTAGACAACTCAGACCTAAAGACACTATCAAGTTTTGCGGCTGCATCATTCTGCATATTTTCGAGAACGTGGCTATAAATATCCAATGTTATAGATATGCTGCTATGCCCCAGCCTTTCGGAAGCAACCTTTGGATGAATCCCTGACATTAAAAGCTGCGTTGCATGAGTATGTCTTAAATCATGAAATTTAATTTTAGGGAAATCTTTAAGAGATTTTATAAAGCTGGCAAAATAGAACGTTAGGGTATTTGGTTGCAACACCCCGCCATCCTGACGCCCACATACGAAAGATTCACCGTCTTGCCTAATACCAAGCCTGAGCAATTCTTCTGCTTGTTTAGTTTTTAATTGGCTTAATTCATCAACTGCAAATGAAGGCAGAGTAATAACCCGAGTTTTACCATTTTTTGGAGGTTTAAATCTTATAGCCTTTTTGGTTTGTTCCACGCTCTCGACTACACGAATAAGTGATTTATCCAAATCGACATTTTTCCAGCGTAACGCAACAATTTCTCCGCGCCGCATTCCGGTTGTCAATGCAATCAGGCTTGACATATAAAGATTGGCTGATTTTGAAATTTCTAAAAGCTTTGCAGATTCAGAAGCGGTCAAAATAGCCATTTTTGTGCGGTCTACTTTTGGAGCTTTAAGCGCATCGGCGGGATTCTTTACAAGTAGTTGATATTGAACGGCAGTTTTTAAAGCTGATTTTAGAATGCGGTGTATATGTAAGCGAGACCTTGGGGACAGCCCGCCTTTCTTGCCATCGCGCCTCCCACCATTTTCCCAGAGTATATAGGTATTTTGTATCACAATAGGGGTTAGCTTAGAAAGTTTATGATTGCCTAGCTCTGGGCAAATATAACCATTAACTATTTCGCCATAACGCTCATGTGTTCTTGGACTTACTTGCCCCCTCACAATCTCCAGCCATTGAGCCATATACTCACGCACAGTTTTATTATGATGTTCTACATAATCACCTACATCGAGCGCCCGCAAAATTTTGCGCAATTCTTTTTCGGCATCTTTACGGGTTCCCCGAACTGTGATTGTTTCAGTGCGGCGTTTACCTGTAGCGGGGTCGGGCGACAATTTATAGCGCACTTCAAAAGATGCTTCTGACCGTTGGCGGATGTGACCGGTATGGCGCATACTACGTACTCTTTTTTTGTAGAATTGAACGTATTTGAGGTAAATCGTGATATTCTTCGGAATATTGTGAGTCTTTGTTATTAGGATATTCAGTCATATATAGCTGTTGAAGAAAGCCATCCGCTACCATGCTTGAAAGCGCTTCTACTGAGCATGTTTTTTGTAAGGTTTTTAAAACCTCATTCGGAATATTCTTGTCTTTCTGCCAAGCAAATTTAGGAATTATCCTTTTGCCCTTTGGAGTAAAAGTTTGGAAAAATCTGCCAAGAGCAAGAACTAAAGTATCAAACGTAAATCTGTCCACAGACCAAGATTTACCAGTTTGCATTTCCGTATTTAAAGCAATGTGTCTGACAGCCGATGCAAGTGCATTCACAGTTTGGCTTGCAAATTTTGCCTCTCTTTTTGCGTCAATTAAGCCCTCTAGGCGGCTTTTGATGAATGTGCCTATGGAAACTTTGCGCCGCTTTGCCTCCATTGTTAAGATGTGGTGCAGTTCTGGCGTGACCCTAAAAGTCAGCGTTATGGATTGCCTATCTTTTTCTAGTTTTGGCTTTCTGCCACGTGTTTTTGCAATATTCTTCATGGGCCATATAATTTATGTGTTCACAATAAACACATTATAACACATTATCAGTTGAAATGTAAAGCGGCTTAATAGATGATAATAAGACTAGCTAACAATCATAAGTAACAAGGGGCTTAAAATGGAAACATCAAAAACAGTATCTGTGCCAGAAGCAGGCAGAATTTATTTCGGCTTAGGAAAAAATTCTGCTTATGAGGCAGTAAAAAAGGGGCAAATTCCAGTTATAAAGATAGGTAAAATTTTAAGAGTGCCAGTCATTGCTCTCGAAAAAATGCTTGAAGCCGCAGTTCCTAGAAATTTAAGTGAGTAATATATGAGCCGGATGCCATTTATGCAGTGGGCGCCAGAAGCGCATATTACTGATACCAGAAAGCTGACACTAGAGCAGCAGGGTGCATATCGCTTGTTGTTGGATTACCTCTGGCTTGAAAGGGGATGGCTGCAAGACAATGATGAGCAAATAGCCCGATTGCTTGCTGTCACCGTTGGTCGTTGGCGCAAGATTAAACCAGCAATAGCCACATATTTTATATATGAAAGGGGTAAATTCACACAGAAACGGTTGTTGATTGACTATGCAAAAGCTGTCGAAAAAGTCGAGAAAAATAGGAAGAATGGTTCTCTCGGGGGAACTAATCGCATGAAAAATCTAAATTCACTTATAGCGAACGCCTTATCACATGCTAATGCATTTCCGCAAGCGAAAGGAACTCAGATGCTTAGCGAAGCGCTTGGCCATCTGCCTAAGCAATAAGAATAAGAACCAGAATTAAAATTAGATTTTTATAATAATATTTATGGAACCTGAAAATACTGGTGAAATACAGGATGGACGTTTTAAACCCGGTGAATCTGGTAACCCCTTTGGACGCCCACGGGGAAGCCGTAACAAGGCGACGTTGGCAGTGCAGGAGTTACTGGATGGCGAGGCGGAAGCAATTACCCGTAAAGCCATAGAAATGGCTAAAAGTGGAAATGTTGCGGCTATCAGGCTTGTCATGGAGCGCATACTACCTCCATGCAAGGATATACCCGTAAATATCAACCTGCCCTCTATTAAAAGTGCTACTGATATTGTGCGTATACAAGAGATAGTCATAGAAAATATCAGCACTGGCAAAATCACACCATTCGAAGGTACAGCTATTAGCGCCATTGCAGAGCAAGCGCGTAAGGCTATTGAAACGCAAGAATTTGAAGCGCGACTCCTTCTGCTAGAGCAACAGGCAGCAGAGAGGAGGCAACAATGAAGGAATCATTTACTAAAAGACTTGAAAGGCTCGAAGAGAAATTTGTGCCACAAGCTATATGCGAATTATTTGTACTGAAAGAAGGCGAAACAGTAGAGCAAGTGTTTTTGCAACGATTTGGTGAGGAGACTCCAAAATTCCCCAAAGGCTCTTTAATTTTGACTATAAGTCCGTCATACAAAAATAAACTCATTTTACCAGAAAAAGTTTGATGCTCAGACATAAAGCCGATAATCCACTCAAGATTGCAGCATACATATTCATTCTGGCAGAAAATTTTATCGCTATATAAAAAGGGTCATTTTCTGGCGTTCTATCCCAATAGCTTAGCATGGGCGGGAATTTTCCATAAGCAGATAGGAACCAGAAGACTGCGGCAAACAGTGCGAATATTGCTGCACTAATATCTAACCATTTTTCCATTTTATCCCCATATCCCATTATTAACGTATAGCATAGATACGATTATAACCATCCCGATGAACCCAAACCCCATTCTCAAGAGCAATCTGACTTCTGCGAGCCTCTTCTGGTTCCACTGCTTCCTGCCATTCAATGTTATCACCAGAAAATCCGTGAGCTTTTGCGATAGCTAAAACACTATATGAAGACAATGCTTCGTTTACTGCCTCTACTTTAACATATTTAACTGATTTGATTTTTAAGCTGCTTTCAACAAACTCTGGCAGTAGTGCAAGATTATCGGCATCTCCCCGCAATTTCAATGCCGGATACACAATGCCAGCCGCCTTATCATGTCGGGGGCCTTCGGGCATCTGGGGCAATGGACTTGCGGGCAAAACCAGAAAAAGCTCACTTATTGCAATCGATTGTTTGTATTTATATTCCTTACCTGCCGGGACATCGCTGGTAAATGCCCGTGACAACTCATGTCTTATTTTTTTATTCTTCTCAGTTTCGTTTGATATTGGGTTTGTAAGCTGTTGGCGATTGGAAATGCTACGCTCTTGCGCACCAAGTTGTCGGAGCGTTTGAGAGTGAAAGCCAAGATTGTGCATCCAAAGTGGCTCTATGACCTCCCATTCGGAAAGGGCAATGAAGTCCCCCGATTTTGCATGGAGTTCAAAAAATACGGCAGGGGGAGCAGGACTACAATAAAATCTTGATTGTCCTTCCCGGTTCAGGCGTCCTAATGTTTTAATGGCTTCGGGAGGAGGATAAGATATTCGACTGATTTTATCTGGGCGTAGTTCACAACGCACTCCCCGAAAAACCACATTGCTTTTGTTTATATATGTTATGGCTACTTTGTAATTATCAACCTTGCGCCGGAGCCAGCCTCTCAGGGTTTCAATGTCGTACTTTTTAAGTTGTTCATCTAAAAACATGCAGAAGTATAGCACTATCTACAAAAGTTGTGAATCCAGCTATTTATGCAGGCTGTTTTTTACTTTATCGAGTATATTCAGTTTTATGCCGAGAGCATCCAACCAGTCATTCAACTCAAGCAAATCAAGTCTTCTTTGCCCCAATTCTATCTTTGAAATATTTTGACGAGATATTGCCAGCTTAGCAGCCAGCCGTTCTTGTGTGATGACCTTACCCTTCCGCGCTTCAACTAAAAGCTGGATTAACTCGATATAGCGTTGGTCGTAAATACTGGGTTTTCTCTTTTTCATAAAAGAGATATTGCGCGATAATCGAGAATGCGCCAAAATCGAGCATTATAATCACAATAAGAAATAAGCCATGAACAAGAATGGGGGTTTTATGAAACGCTGGTTTTTAAGAGAATTTACTGCATTACTTGGGTTTATTGTAGGTTTTGGCGGGTGCATGCTTGTCACATGTGTAATATTTGTCATTATTAATAAACTCACTAATGCCCATATTCCTTACTATAACGCTGGTTCGCTACTTTCTATTATATACGGCCTCAGAGAAGCAGGCCGTTTCAGAAAAAGATACGATGAAGGCAAAATAGGATTTTCATTAAAATTCCTAAAAACGCCCATCCAGCGTACTGCCTTTTTATCCCTGTGTGCATCGCTGCTCTTATTATCATTACAGCTTTTGGTATTTTCTTATTATGAATCTCCTTTGGGTGTTTGGGAGTACTCAGGAGGTATACATTATTACTGGTGGTCAAACATAACCCAATGTGTTGCTCTGATACAATATCGTTGCCACCCCGCGCTTTCGCATTATCTGGTATACTTAAACATTGTTTGGACTCTGACCTCTCTAATATACATTTTGAGTTGGAAGCGCCTGAATAATCTTAAAACTTTAATCCATCAGTGGATAATAAATGAATGAGATTAAAAGAACCGGCACTTCTTATAACCTATTAATCATATTATCTGTATCGTCACATACTTTAATCTGTTTATCTAGGGCTTCTATGTAGTGATTTGCTTTCTTAATAGCACCAGCATTTGATTTATCTGTTAATGATGAAATCTTATTTTTAAAATTAATAAGATTTATACGTATGTTGGCGTTAGATTTTCTTTCTTGCTCCGGGTTAAAATTCTTATCCGTTATAATAAAGGAGTGAGCCAATCTTTTAAATGGGTATATAGCTGTTAAAAGGCCATCTGATTGCACAAAACGCGAAAACATTTCTTTCACACATACATCTCCATTCTCATTAACATAGTTACATACTATATTATCAATTTCTACAAATGGGGTTCCTCTTTCATTTGCGTCCTTTTTAAAAACAGATACAAATTTCTCTTTTTCAACAGCATTTTGATAGGCAGACCCTATCATTTGGGTATCGGTATGATAAATCATGCCACGAGTAATGTAGCCCCGACACATGATGCCTTCATTAAGCAGTTTCAATACTGCTGCCCAACAGTGAAAAACGAGATTTATAACCCCGGAAGGAGAAACCTCACTGGAGGCGACCACACAATCAGATATTTGCGTGATTCTAAAATCTAAATCTTTTTGTATGTAAGGAGCAGTAGGGCAAATATGAGGCCCATATTGGATATAAAAATCTCTATTTTCCAGTGTCCCTAGATGTTTTAACAGCTTCTCAATTTCGTTCAGGTTCTTTCCGGTACCATCCTCGGCTGACTTTACAAGGTTTTTAAATCCTATAATATCTATAAATGCTACGAACTTTTCTTTAAACTCTGGGGAATGCATATAGTTTATTAATCCTCTATTGCTAACCAGCAAAAACTAAGAAGAATATCCGCAATATAAATATTTTGAAGAAATATTAACAGGGTCGAAATAAAACGCAGCACATATTTGTGAGTCAAATTTTATTGGCTTTCCTGACTTTATGGTATTATAAGTTTATATATGAATAAGAAAGAAATACTGCTGCTTGGTTTAAAGGGAGGGTACAGATTTTCCCCTGTGCAGGTACAAAAATTATTCTTTTTAATAGACAAGAATATAGCCCCACAAATTGGTGGACCATTTTTTAATTTCTCGCCATACGATTACGGCCCATTTGATAAGGCAGTATATAACGAACTGAGCTTGCTTAAAGAAGATGGGCTTGTTGAAGTATCTGGTAATACAAATCCTTCTCAGCGTTACTATTATTTAAGTAAGGCGGGGGAGGAAAAAGCTGGAGATATTTTAAAACGCCAGCAGTCTCAGGTTGTGGATTATATAACCGCGCTTTCTATATTTGTAAGAAGTTTATCTTTCAAAGAGTTGGTTTCCGCGATTTACAAAGCATATCCCGATATGAAAATTAATAGCATATTTGCAGAATGAATAATAATGACGGTTGTAGTTGGCATTTACTGTTCAGATGGGATTGTTATTGCGGCTGATAGCGCGCTTACTATAGCTGGTGTCGTAGAGCAAGAATATCACAAGAAAATTGCCTGTTTGGATTCGAGCCTAATTGTAGGATTTGCTGGTGATTTGGGTTTCGCACAGCGTTTTAGGCAGGTGATACAAGATGTTTGGAATGCGGATACTCTTCCTAATCTTGAGACTTTAGAAACTCATCAAATAATTAAAGAATTTTGTTCCAAAGGCATATTAGAATTTTTAAGCACTCAAAGAGCGGATGCCGCAATCAATGTACCTTCTGGTTTTATTATTGGCTTTGTTCATAATGGAAAACATAATCTTGTCAATTTGCCTGGAGGAGGATTCCAGCCTCTTGTAATTAATGCAAATCTTCCTTTCTGTTCTATTGGTTCCGGGCATTTCATAACAAATCCTTTTTTGAGTTTTATAAAGGATGTCTTCTGGGGCGGCAAGTCTATCCCTAGTGTTTCCGTAGGGATATTTTCAGCAATTATGGCTCTAAAACTTGCTATTCAAGTCAATGCAGGCGGTATTAACGGCCCTATTCATGTTGGGATAATACAAAAAACCTCAGCGGGGTATGGATGTCACATGCTGCACGAAGATGAAATCTCACAACATCAGTCAAATTATGATGAGGCGTTAATTCACTTCGCATCTTACAAGCATATTTTTGATAGAACCAATGTGGCAGATGCGCCAATCATACCCAAACCCCCAAAGATTACTAAAGCTAATACTGCTGTAGGAGAATCAGTTGATTCTTGAGATGCTACCCAAATTGCTACCGAACAGCCTGTAACCAATTAAAATTGATTGGGATTAGAAATAAGCAGCAATGAAAGCTATAAAGGCAAATCAATACGATAAGTGATGAGATGTGATTGGCTGAAATACTTGTTTAAGAATTTCGAGACCGCCGCATTCGACCACTCTGCCACCTCTCCGCATTTATATATTTCAGAAACTTAACTGGTTTTATAAAGTTTGAAAACCACATTTGCTACCAAAATTACTAACGAAGCCTAATTTTAGGCTTCGTTAGCGGAGGCGTTTATAGCAGACCGAAGAACATTGTCCAGTTTCGGCGGTATTAATGCTGAATCTGAGGTATAATAACGCCAGCGAAATTCGTCGTTGGAAGCTGGTCGATTGCGTTATGTCCAGTAGGGGGCAACTGGTCAACGGCATGCATTACGTGAGGTTGAACGGGAGGCAACTGGTCAACAGCATGCATTAAGTGAGGTTGAATGGGAGGAAGCTGGTCGACTGCATTCATAGTATGGTGTACGGGAGGCAACGGGTCAACGGCATTCATGGTATGGGGTTTAATAGGAGTGAGCGGTGTCGCTGCCAGAGCCATTGTGCTAAAACAGAGAGTACCCACTAATACTGAAAGAATTGATAGTTTTTGTATATACATAATCGTATCCCTTATAAAACTTCTAAGTATTTCACTTATCAAACATTCTTAGAATAAGCTTGCGTGGCTATAAGCAAGTAATGTGCCAAGCCTTTATTTCTGGCAATTTGCACAGAAAAATGTGCTGCGGCCTGATTGGCGGATGACCGAAACCGGAGTTTTGCAGCTAAGGCAGGGTAGGCCTTTACGGCCATACACACTGAAATGATGCTGAAAATAGCCGCTATCGCCCGAAGAACGCACATAATCACGCACTGTCGATCCACCGGACTTTATTGCCGCTTCCAGTACTTTTTTTATCTGTACCACAAGCGCTGTTGCCTCTTTCTGTGTCACCTTATTTGCCGCTCTTTCAGGGTGGATATGCGCGCGAAATAACGCCTCGCAGGCATAAATATTGCCTACGCCCACCAATTTACGCTGATCCATAATCACCGATTTTACCGGCGCTTTGCTGCTCTGCAGGATGGTATAAAGATATTCTCCGTTAAGTTTTTTATCCAGCGGCTCAGGCCCAAGATTCACAAATAATTTATGTTTTGCAAATGTTGTTTTACTGGTGAGAGCCATTAATCCAAAACGCCTCGGATCATGAAATACCATATAGCCAATTTTAGATTTTTTATCTGGCGCGAATTCAATAATGACATGATCATGTTTGCGGAAAGTTTTTGGCAATTTCTCATGCAGTATAAGTGTTCCGCTCATGCCGAGATGGATAACTAATATTGCATCATTATCCAGATGAATAAGAATATATTTCGCGCGTCGTGCGATGCGGGTTATTTCTTTCTTCTCTAACGCTTTTTCAAAATTGGCTGGAAGTGGCACACGCAAATCCCTGCGCCGTGCGGTCACCTTACTGATATGTTTGTGGATAATATTCTGTGCGAGTCCGCGGCAGACGGTTTCTACTTCCGGCAATTCCGGCATGACTATAACCTGTCTGTAATATCAATGGTGTTAATCAATTCCTGCAGATCGATATCGCCGTTTACTACCTTGTCAAACCCGTCAATTGCCATAGGAATAAAACCGTTATCGAGTGCATATTCAAGCATAACGGAACGAGAAGCGTTTCTCGAGATAAGATCGTCCAATCCTTCATCGATACGTAATATTTCGGTAATGGCAATGCGTCCCTTATACCCTTTTCTTTTGCATCGGTCGCACCCCACTGGTTCGTAAATGGTCGGCGGGTCATTGGGATCGTAATCCATAATTAGACATTCTTCGCGGGTGGCAACGCGCGGCGCGCGACAGCTGCGACAAAGCTTGCGCGCTAAGCGTTGGGCTATGGAGCATATCAGCGAACCCGCAAGCAGATGTGCCGGAACGCCGATATCGCCCAAGCGCGGAATGGCACCAAGCGCATCGTTTGTGTGCAGTGTTGTGTATACCTGGTGACCGGTAAGTGCAGCGCGTACCGCCATGATGGCAGTTTCCTCATCACGCACCTCACCGATGAAAATAATGTCGGGATCTTGACGCATGAGCGATTTAATACCGTGCAGAAAGTCCATCGTTCCTTCGCGGATACTGGTCTGGCGGATAAGCGGCAATTGATACTCCACCGGATCTTCCAGTGTCATGATATTCACATCAATCGAGTTAATGTAGTTCAGCACCGAGTAAAGTGTTGTGGTTTTACCACTGCCGGTTGGGCCGGTTACAATGATGATGCCTTCCGGGCGTTTGAGCAGTTTCTTAAGTAGTTTGATATTATGCCCGCTGAATCCGAGCTGTTCCAGCTGCACGAGCGATTTGGTTTTATCAAGCAAACGCATCACGATATTTTCGCCGTGCACTGTTGGCTGCGTTGCCACACGAAAATCGACATCGCGCCCCATCACATTATAGGAAATACGACCGTCTTGGGGGCTGCGGGTTTCAGCGATGTTCATATTTGACATAATCTTGATACGTACCACCATTGCATTCCAGTAATCGCGGTGCAGACTTCGGACCTGGGTCATCTGGCCATCAATACGGTAACGCAGACGCAGGAACGCGCCCTCTGGCTCGAAATGGATATCCGATGCCCCGGTTTTAATCGCATCCACCAGCAGCGAATTCACGAGACGCACGGTGGGGTTTACATAACCGTCCTGCCTGCCATCAAGATGGCGCGTGTTTTCACGTATGCCGGTTTCAATCTCGCGCAAGATGCCATCAATCGACATTTCATATTCGTAATACTGATCGATCAGCTCCAGTATTTCCGATTCGGTACAAAACATCGGGATAATTTTAGTGCCTTTAGGAAAATTGCGGCGCACTTGATCGATAGCGAGAATGTTATAGATATCCGCCATCGCAAGGTGTACTTCGCCATTCTCATTGGAAACCGGAATGACTTTGTGGCGTGAGGCGATTTCCTTGGGGATTTGCCGGATGACTACCGGATCCAACATGGTGGTTTTAGGATCAAATTTCTGTGCCCCCGCTGATTCTGCCAGCACTTCACCGAGCGCACCTTCGGTAACAAACCCCATTTCAACCAGGATAGTACCAAGTAGCTTCTTCGAGGTTTTTTGTTCAAGCAGCGCAATCTGCAATTGATCTGCTGAGATAAGCCCAAGACCGATTAGTTTATCGCCAATGCGCAGTGGTTTTTTAACGACTGTTTCTTCTGCATCACCAGCAGGCGAGGACGCAGGCAAAGGCGGCGGCGCACCAATGGTGGGATCGGCATTGCTTGATATCGGCGTATTATTCATCTGAATGTAATAACGTTAATTACTGATTTTTGAACCCTGCCAGTTACTATAACAGAAATCTATATTATTATGTTAGCAATAAAATAAAATTGCAGGAAAATCCAGTGTTTATACAGATTCAGAACTTACCTGACTAAGGCAAGTTTTAATCCACTGCGCAGTGAGTTTTTCCGGGAGTGAATTTTGCTTTAGGCGATCGTTTAGAAATGTGAAGGATACATCATCCAGTAATTGATCCTGATTAAAGCAGGAATACACATAAGTTATTTCGCCCGTCTGCGGATTTACATGCTGTTGCAGGCATTGCGCGCATATTTCCTTCATCATGCACTGCATCGGTGAGTTAATGCTGCCAATAGCTATGTGATTTTGTTTTAAATAAGGCTGTAGCACGTTATGGCGTGCGGTAGCAACTGCGGCCATCATACGATCTGAGCCAATGGCAATGATGTGATCAACGTCGGTGGTTTTAATCTCCGTATTGCCAAGATCGCCCTTTGCATAAGCGGTAATTGCCTGAACAATATTGCCGTGAAATGTTTTATCCTGCGCCCTGTTTGGTACAAAATCGGAGTGTTCGTCACAGCACCAGACTACCACATCGGAAGCTTTCTCGATCTCTTCTACCTTGTAACGATCTGCTGCTTTTTTATAACCGGCAAAATACAGTACTTTGCTGCCTTTTTCACGTGCCCTGCGTCCGATAGAAAACAACACTGCATTGCCGAGCCCTCCGCCTACCAGCATTATATTTTTATGCTCGGGGATTTCCGTAGCGGTTCCTGTTGGCCCCATTAAAATAACAGGTTCGCCTTTTTTGAGGTAAGCACATAAGTCGGATGAACCACCCATTTCCAGAACAATAGTTGAAAGCAGCCCTTGCTCTTTATCAACCCACGCACCGGTAAGAGCGAGCCCTTCCATAGCAAGGGAAGTTTCGAGATGATGTTCTGAAGTTTTGAGCGCCTGTGTCTCAAAATTCTGCAAACGATAAAACTGTCCAGGTTCAAATTGGCGTGCCGCCAGTGGAGCTTTGACAATGACCTCTACAATATTGGAGGTAAGTCGTATTACGTCATGAATAGTTGCGCGAAGCTCGCTATTTATTTTTTTCAGAAATTCACCGTTTGCATTTTGCAAAGTAACTGTCTTTTTAGCTAGCATACGGGAAATCACTGGATAACCCTGCTTCGCACTGCCCATCGCTTTCACCACATTTCCGGCAAAAGACGGGTGCATATCGCCAAAGAAACTGATGGCGCAGCCGTTTTCTTCTAACGCCATAAGCACATGCGGGGTTTTAGGTTTTGCAACTTTTTCCGGCGCAACTTTATTACCTTCTTCATCCACCGCCTGAAAATATTTTCCGTGCAATGTCACATGTGTAGGGTCTTCGCGCTCTAACACCGTGTTTGGGTTCGTGCCTGCAGCCACTAAAATGGCACGTGCGGGGATGGTAATAATTTCTCCAGCCCGGTTCTTCAACTCGATCGCGCTTGCATGGCCATACTTGTCCACAACAATTCCTGCGGGTTCAAGATTTTCCGCAATAAAAATACCTTCTTCAAACGCTTTTTCTACTTCTTCGTGATTGAGGCGATAAGAAGGCGCATCAATGAGTCGCTTGCGGTACACCATTTTTACGCCGCCCCAACTATCGAGTAATTTTCCAATATCAGGATTGGTTTTCTCGCGCTCTTTGCGGATGGCTTTGGCATGCGTAATAAATTCTTCGGCAATTTCGCTATCTTCCGGGCTCCAGTTTGCCTCCACGCTAGCCACGCCTTTTTGCGCAACGAGTATTTCGTAACGTGCAAGAAATTTCTCCACCTGCACGGGGTAATAGGCGAGTGATTCGGTAGCGGTATCAATTGCGGTTAGGCCTCCGCCAATCACCACTATTGGCAAGCGTAATTGCAAATTAGCGATGGAATTTTTCTTGGCCGCACCCGTAAGTTGTAAGCCCATTAAAAAATCCGACGCGGTACGCACGCCGCGAGCAAGGCTGTTTGGAATATCAAGCACGGTGGGTTTGCCTGCGCCCATGCAAAGCGCAATATGATCAAAACCAAGTTTCCATGCCGAATCAATTGTGATGGTACTGCCAAATCGCACGCCGCCAATCATGGAAAAATGCGCGCGGCGCTCAAGGAGAAGGCGAAGTATTTTTAAAAAATTCTTATCCCAGCGCACCGTGATGCCGTACTCGGCAACACCGCCAAATCCGGCAAGCACGCGCTCATCGAGCCGCTCAAATAATTCGTGCACATTTTTAATTGGTTGAAACGGCACTCTTGCGCCCGACTCGGTAACGCCAGATATATCCTGTGGCAACGGCTCAATCTTAAGCCCGTCTACGGCAACTACTGTATGTCCGTCATTGAGCAGATGATGCGACAGAGTATAGCCAGCAGGGCCAAGCCCGGATACTAGAACTTTATAACCGCTCTCGGCTTTGGGAATTGGACGTACAAAATTAAGCGGGTTCCAGCGTGTAAGCAGCGAATAAATCTCAAAGCCATAAGGGAGTTCTAAAATGTCCATGAGGCTCTTAGTTTCGGCTTGCGGAATATTGACGGGTTCCTGCTTCTGGTAAATGCAGGATTTCATGCAGTCATTACAAATACGGTGTCCGGTTCCGGCGCACATCGGGTTGTCAATAACAACGGTTGCGAGCGCACCAATGGGAATTCCTTCACTCTTTAAGAAATTCATCTCGGAGATTTTTTCTTCAAGAGGGCAACCAGCGAGTGTAATTTCGAGGGATGATTTTTTAAAACTGCCATCTTTTTCTTTTAAGCCCTTAGAGCAGGAATCCTTACCCTGGTTGTGGCACCAGATGCAGTAGTTCGTTTCATCCAGTGCTTTTTCAAGCGTGAGACCTTCATCGGTGAGTGCAAAACCTTCTCGGTTGCGCCGATGATGCGGGGTTTTTAATACCGTGATGCCGTCGCGTATTTCGGTTGCGACCGCCACTAAATTAAGCGGGTCAAGTTTGCGCGGCAATTTAAATAAAATATCATGCACGTGTTTTTCTTTGCCTGCTTCAGTGTAAAGCGCCCATGCAGCATATTGCGCGGCGAGCGAGAGTTCCGCTTCGTGTTTTTCCGGTGCATCGAGCCATGTCATAACCTGGCGCGCAAAGCCAAGTTCAAAGGATAACTCATTGGTAATAAGTGGCAGATGTGTAGAGAGTTCAGCTAATATTTTGGTAATATCAAGCGCAGCTGTTTGTTCGGCATTGATAGATTTTGCGGCTTTGCGCTGAACAAATAATCGTTTGCAGGTGTATAGGGGCGCGAGCGTAAAATGTTTTTCTTTAAGCATAGTGAGTTCGCTGTAAATCCCAAAAACACCGGCAATAAAATCCTCAAGATGTGGGGCGAGATCTATAATTAATTGCGACTCATCTTTGTTATTGAAAGGAAGGCTCCCTCTCCCACTCGACTGCGTCTCGTTTCCCTCTCCCTTAAGGGAGAGGGGTAGGGAGAGGGCTGCCCTCGCAGCCATAAGCCTGTTATGCAAGGCGACATCATTGCCCTTTAATTCTTCGATAAATTTTGCGTCGAGTGCAATAATTCCATCGCGCGAATAAAGCTGCTCAAAGCCTATGCCAAATCCCAGTTTCATCTAACTATATCCCGCCTGCGATGACGTCGCGCATGGTTTTTACCGGCTCAACAAATTGCTTCTGCACATACTCCATCAGAAGCGCTATAGATTCATCGACGGAAAGTATGGCGGTGTCAACTATCAAGTCGGGGTTTTCAGGCTCTTCATAAGGCGCAGATATACCAGTAAATTCCTTAATTTCGCCCGCGATGGCTTTTTTGTAGAGGCCTTTAGGGTCACGGGTTTTGCAGGTTTTTACATCAGCTTTAATATAAATCTGATTGAAATAATCTGCTGCCGCAGCACGCGCGCGGCGCCGGTCTTCGCGGTAGGGGGAGATGAATGACGTAATCACAATCACGCCTGCACTTGCAAATAATGCAGCGACTTCACCAACGCGGCGGATATTTTCTGTGCGATCGGTTGCGGAAAATCCTAAATCCTTATTCAGCCCGCTGCGCACGTTGTCGCCGTCTAACACATACACATGGTAACCTTTGGCAAAAAGCCGCTGCTGCAATTCCATCGCAAGGGTGGATTTGCCAGAGCCGGAAAGCCCAGTAAACCAAAGCACACCACCTTGGTGACCATTGGCAAGTGAGCGTTGATCGGTGGTAATATGGGAATCCACGGCTGTTAAATTTCCGGATTTTACGTTTTGTTCTTTGACGCGCTGATCGGCAAATCCTTCCAAATCAATGATGCCACCGCCTACCACATCGTAATCTTCAATCACCACAAAACGTCCGGTGCGGGGATTGTTGGTAAACTCATCAATAGCCGCCGTACCACGTATGCGGAAAATCACTTCTGCCACGGCACCACGCTCCACCTGCGATTGCTTTGCGCGCTCTAAATTGCCGGTATCCACCACCTGCTCAATTTCTTTAACTTCGGCGGTTACTTCCTGCGTACCAAGTTTTAGCTTATAGCGTTTGTTTAAAACTAGTGGTTTGTGACCAAGCCAGAAAAGTTTTGCACGAAAAATATTGGTAAGGAATGGTGCGTTTTTCTTATGACTTGCTACATGCCCGCGCTCCACAAATATTTGTTCAGAAAGTGTTATGCCGACGGACTCTCCGGCGGAAGCCTTACTTGCAATATCGTCACTATGCCACTGCTCAATGCTTGCCACTTTCACGCTGCGATTAGTAGGGGAAAATATGATTTCATCACCTACCTTAAGCGTACCGCTGTCTATGCGTCCGACAATGATTCTGCGTTCGTCAAATTTGTAAACATCCTGCACCGGCAAACGTAGCGGCAAATCATTTAGGGCAGGGGTTTGTTTAAATTTATCAAGCGCCTCGAGTACTGTCGGACCTTTATACCATTTCATTTTATCCGAATGCGCAATGATATGATCGCCTTCGCGTGCAGATACGGGAATTACGAAGGTTGGGGTGACGCCGATATCCTTCAAATAAGCGCGGTATTCTTTTTCTATTTCATTAAACTTTCTCTCATCGTAATTCACCATATCCATTTTATTGACGAGCACGGCGATCTGGCGAACTCCCAACAAATGCAGCAAATAACCGTGGCGTTTGGATTGTTCTTTTACGCCTTCTTTAGCGTCAATAATGAGGAGTGCTGCCTCACTTTGCGCAGCGCCCGAGATCATATTCTTTAAAAACTCTTTATGCCCGGGAGCATCAATAATTACGTAATTACGTAGCGCGGTTTTAAACCAGATTTGCGAAGTATCGATAGTGATGCCCTGATCCCGTTCTGCTTGCAGCGCGTCCATGAGAAACGACCACTCAAACGGCATGCCACGTTTTTTGCAAGATTGCTGAATCTGCGCAAATTTTCCATCCGGCAGCGAGTTGGTGTCATGCAGGAGCCTGCCCACAAGCGTTGATTTTCCATGATCGACATGGCCGACAATCACGATCTTAAGCGTAGTATTTTCTTCCGAAGCGTTCATGAGATTTGGCGTTTCAATTTCTTTTAATACAGTGTTCTTTTTCATTACATATACCCCGCTTCACGCAGGCGTTCAAAGCTCGATTCATCTTCGTCTGCACCCATGGGGCGGCCTGAGCGTTCGGATACTTTTGTGGTGCGTAGTTCTTCAATGATTTCGTCAATAGTAGACGCAGTGCTTTTTACCGGAAACGTAATGCCTTTCTCGCCGAGTGATCGAAAACGCATTACCTCACCGCCAAAATCTTTACCAAAACAATCATGCCAAACTCTAGCATAATAAAGCGGCACAATTGGAATATTTTCCGCCTTTATATATTGCCAGATATCAAGCTCCGTCCAATGCAGTAGCGGATGAATACGCAGACTTGTACCCGGCGCAAAATCGGTTTTGAATTGATCCCAGAATTCCGGTGGCTGGTCTTTTACGTCCCAGTGGCCTTCTTGGCCGCGCGGGCTGAAATAACGCTCTTTGGCGCGCGTGCCTTCTTCATCACGACGGATTCCGGCGATCACTCCGGTGAAATTATATTTCTCAATCACTTCTTTTAAACCGAGTGTTTTACGCGAAGCAACCCGTGCAGCATGCGGCAATGTTGCATCGGTCTGCTCAATGGGAGGGCAGCGATGCGAAATTAAATTCACACCCCATTCTTTTGCGTATCTATCGCGGAACGCATAAACTTCATCCATCTCGAGATCAGTGTCGCAGTGAATAAGCGGAAATGGAACACGGCCAAAAAATGCTTTACGCGCAAGATGGATCATCACGTTGCTGTCTTTGCCAAATGACCATAGCATGGCAAGCTTATCAATTTTATTGAACGCCTCGCGGAAGATAAAAATCGATTGTGCTTCGAGTGACTCTAAGTGATTCATGATTCTGCTATTCCTTCAAACCTGCCGGATTCTTTAATAATTGCCACGCGCGCATGCGCTACCTGTGCATCATAATTTTCTGCAAAATGCTGCGGCAGAACTTTTTCAAGATTGTTATTGATGCGTACAAGTACCGCAAATTCTGCGGAGCTTTCCAAAAATTTTATCAAGTCAGCTTCACTGTTTTCTAAAATTCTCTGAAGCATTTCGCCGAGCACTAAAGCCTCATCATTATTCATAGTGAGAGTAACTTTTTTGGGATCATAATAAGCTTGCATCATACGCTCCATGTCATTGCCGATGTTGGCACATGCAGCCCACATTCGGCTTTTTGCTCATCTTCAATGCCGACCGTATGCGCCCAACGCCCTGCACGTTCATCCTGATCATCTCCGACTGGTAAAGTGCACGGTGCACAGCCAATGGATTTATAACCTTTTGCTACCAACGGATGCGGCGGAATATTGCGCGAAAGCACCGCTTCTCTTTGGTCGTTTCGGCTCCAGTCTGCAAGAGGATTAATACGGAAAACACCGTTTTCATCAAGCTCAATCGTTTGCATATTGGCGCGCTCAGCGGTCTGATAGCGTTTGCGCCCGGTAATGAGTGCCAATATACCCATCGATTCAATCGCACGATTAAGCGGTTCTACCTTGCGTATCCAGCAGCAACGATTGGGAGTGGTGCTCCATAGCTCTCCTGTTGGATCAGTGCGATTTAGCAGATTTGTGTCGGGAGTGAGCCAATGTACATTTAAAAGGCCAAGATATTTTTCAAGCGTGCGTGCATATTCAAGAGTCTCCGGAAAATGCTTGCCGGTATCCAAAAATAATACCGGAGTTTTTGGGTTTACTTCCGCAACGAGCGCAAGCAGCAAACCGGCATCTGCACCAAAAGAAGTAAGCAGCGCAATGCTGCCTGGAAATTCTTCTTTGATCATCGCATGCAGTAGTAATGGTGTAGTTGTCTCACCATAAAAACTCTGGAGTCGGGTAAGCGAAGCCGTCATTGCAAGTTACTCGTTTCAGGGGGCACGCTGCCCCCGATTTCGTTCCACGAAATCTCCCCTGCGAGGTCGTCATATAGAACTCCTCCCTGTATCCACGCGGGGCTAGTGGAATCAAGCAATCCCTCACTCTTTATATATTCTTTGGTGCGATCGCTGACTTGTTTGTTATCGAGGCCTTCTTGTTTCCATTCCAGACGTTTTTTGCCAATGAAATTTACGATACCAGCCCATTCTTCACCAAAAAGCCCTGCAATATAAGAACGTATCTCCTGGCTCAAAGTCGGGCTTGCACCATTGGTAGAAACAGAAATAGTAAGGTCACCACGTTTTACGAAACTGACAAAATAAAAGTCGCACAGGTCGGATTTATCTTCAACGTTCACCAGCACGCCCTGCAATTTTGCAATGCTTGCGAGCACAGCGGAGGTTTCGTAGTCAAGCCCCACCACCATCAATACATTAGCCTGGCGAATTTCATGGCTTTCCGGCAAAGCATCCTGAAACGTGATAATCTGTGTTGCGCCTTGTTCTTTTAATTGGTCAAGTCTGCGTGAGAAAGCTTCACCGCTGCCTACGAGCAGGATACGGATGCGGCTTAAATCAAGTGATATCGGATACATAAAAACTCCTAATTTTATTTCTTACGCTGCCCATTTATGGGGCGCGGAAAGTGATTCAATTGCATTCTTTTTAGCTAGCTCAATTCCGTAACGATGACAAAAATCACCAAAATTTTCATCCCGCATTCGATCTTTTTTATAAAGCTCAAACAGCGGCTCAAGTGCGGTAGTAATGTGATCAAAGGGAACTTTATCAAATATTTTTTCATTAAGGCGCGTGCCTTCAAAGTCGCCACCGACATAAATAGAATAATGCTCAGGCGTGCGCCCGATGATTCCTATGTCGCCGACATAAGGGCGCGGACAACCATTGGGGCAACCGGCAATCCGTACGGCTATTTTGTCTTTGCCGATATCATGTTTATCCATCAGTTTTTGTAGCGCCTCTTCGAGTGGATGCTGCACACGCTCAGCTTCAGCAAGCGCTTTGCCGCAGGTAGGAAGTGCCACACAGGCAATGAAATTGCGCGCAAGATCAGTTAAGTCTTCGCGTAAGCGTACACCGTGTTTGCGCAAGATTCTTTCAATAGATATTTTTTCGCCTGCTTCAATTTCGCTCAAAATAATGTTCTGATCGACGGTAAGTACGAGGGGCATTTTGTAAGTAGATATCACCTCGCGCAAAGCAGAGCGGTAATTGACACCATGAATATTATCGCCAATGCGGCCACTCGGAATAGGCACGCCCAAGAACCATTTGCCATTACCCTGTTCATGCCAACCCATGTGATCGACAATCGCCCAGTTGGGTGTAGGTTTGGCAGCCTCAAGCTCGGAGCCGAAATAGCCATCAAGCGTGGACTTCGTCCAGCCAAGACCTTTTTCTGCGACCACATATTTAAGTCGCGCATGTTTACGGTCGCCTCTGTCACCGTGGTCGCGCTGTAACTTCACGACTGCCTCGGATGCTTTCACCAAATCCTGTGGTTTGATAAATGCCACCGGTTTTGCAAGGTAAGGGTAAGTTTTTGCATTATTGTGATTCATACCAAGCCCGCCACCGAGCGCTATATTATAGCCTTTTAATTCCTGACCGTCGAAAAGCGCAAGTAGTGCGAGGTCATTGCATAACACATCCATGCAGTTATCTTCGGGCTGGCCAAGCGCGATTTTAAATTTGCGCGGCATATAGGTGTCGCCGTAAAGCGGTTCAATGCTACCTGTAGAATTCTCAACCGGCGAAGGTATGAACGGATAATTATCCATCTTTTCACCGTCGAGCCAGATATCCCAGTAAGCATCGGTTTTGGGCGCCAGCTCTTTTGCAAGTGTGAAGCAGGCATTTTCAAGTACGGAATGAATATTATCATGAATAGGAGCTGGGCAGGTGATGACATTGCGCACCACATCGCCGCAGCCGCCAAGCGTGGAAAGCAGGATACGATTAATATCGGCGATAAAAGGTTTTAAATGCGCTTTTACGATACAATGAAACTGAAAAGTCTGTCGCGTAGTAATTCGTAGCGTTCCGTTCGCATGGGTATCGCATAATGTATCAAGCGCCAGATATTGATCGGCGGTAAACCTGCCGCCGGGAATTTTAAGCCGAAGCATGAATTCCCAGACTTTGTCCAACCCCTGTTTTTTGCGTGCGGTGGCTGAGTCACGATCATAGCCTTGGTAGCTGCCGTGGAACTTTAAAAGCTCATAGGATTCATCCGAGACAAATTCGTTGCTGTCAGCAAGTTCCGCTGAAATATTCCCGCGCAAATTTTTGCTGTTCTTTTTAATGGTTTCTGCGCCAGATAGTTTCTGCTCGGTCATAAATTTCTCTTATATTTTATCTTTAAGGGTCGGAATTATTATAGTAATAGTAATAATTGCGCAAGTAAATATGTATATTTATTTATTATACAAACATATTATGTAATTATATTATTTATTACCATAATTTTCAATTATGTTAACCTTTTTTTAACTCTATTAGCTTAAACCTTATATGTTCCGGTTTATGCAAATGTTGCTTTAATCACACTATATGTGTAGATCAACTCAATGGTAATAGGGAGATTATAATCATGCCGCGTGGAAAAGTAAGTTCTGTATCATTTAGTTCAACTGCCAGTAGTTCAGAACTTAGCATAACGGAACATGATGAAAATAATAATGTTTCAAAATTTACGCTGATCAAACCTGCTGCGAAAACTACTCTGGAAACCAAACCACTCAATACACCGAAACTGAAGAACTTTGCATTTCCTCGCAAAGAAGCAATACAATCTTCGGATACTCCTGAAGTTGTTAAGGCAGCCGATTCGGCACCTAATCATTCACTGAATTTCAAATTTACCCTGTTATTGGTATCGTTATTTGTTGCGGTCAATATTGGCTTGGCAATTTTACTTAACGACAGTAAACCCCAAACCCAGCTTGCTGTTACAAAACCAGTACCTCCGGTGGTGGAAACAAAATCCGCGCCCCGACCGGTTCTGGAATTAAAAGCACAACCGGCGAAGCCATTGCTTGAGCTTGCCAATAAAAAAACTGATAATTCTGTCTCTGCTGCAGAACAAAATAAAATTAACCAGCAGGATTTGCTCTCCATACTGAGCAGAGATTAATCCCGATATTACATGAGGTCTTGATATGAAATTGCAAACGATTGCAGCATTTGTTTTATTGCTTCTTGCTTCAACCACAGGAGCTTTGGCGGCACATCACCACAATGCAGATGATTCCGATCAGGCGCTCGGCATTGTCACCGGCTCAAAAGCCGGAACCTATATTGCCTTTGGTAAAGACATCGCAAGAGAAGCGGCAAAATACGGCTTGACCGTAAATGTGTTCGATTCCAAAGGTTCGATTGACAATATAAAACGCATTACCAGCAAGGGCAATGTTGGCCTTGCCATCGTGCAATCCGATGTGCTCGGCTTTTTGAGCCATTCTAAAAATCCACATTCCATTGAAGTCGCAAAAAAGATTCGTCTCGTTGCGCCGTTTTATGATGAAGAAGTACATATCCTGACGCGCCGTAGTATTACTAGCCTTGCAGAACTCTCCGGCAAACGCGTAGTGGTTGGCAGCGAAGGCAGTGGCAGTATGCTCACCGCAGTAAATATATTCTCGTTGGTGGGAGTGACTCCTGCGAAGATGTATGAAGTAGACCCGCCGCATGGCGTCATCGCGGTATTGAATGATGAGGTGGATGCCATTGTGTTCGTAGGTGGCAAGCCTGTGAAGATGTTTAAGAACATGGAAGAGCTGGCAAAAATCACGCAAGGGCCGAATGCCGGAAAGCTCGATCAGGTGCATTTCCTCCCGCTGGATGATCCGCGATTACTCAAGGAATATAAGCCAGCGACCATTACCCATAGTGATTATAATTTCGTAATGGAAAATGTTCCAACCATCGCAGTGACTGCGCTTCTGGTGACGTATGATTACACTATGAAAAAAGGCGCATATTACGCCGATCATTGCAAAAATATGGCCAAGCTTGCCAAAATCCTGATTGATAATCTTGACGATTTAAAAGCCACCGGTCATCCGAAATGGCAGGAGGTGAATATGAACGCCGATATCAGTAATTGGAAGCGCGATAGCTGTTCGGAGAAAGTATTTGCAGAACAAACTCCCGCCAATGACAATAACTCACTGGAAACCGATTTGCTAGGGGTGATTAAAGCGAAGTGATTTATTTTTACTTCCGCTCACCAAACAACGCAGTGCCGATGCGCACATGGGTAGCGCCGAGTCTCGTGGCTGTTTCATAATCCCCGCTCATGCCCATGCTAAGGTTTGGTAAGCTATGTTCCTTTGCTAATTTATAAAGCAGTGCAAAATAGGGTGCAGGTAATTGGTCGGCAGGCGGCACACACATGAGGCCGGAGACAAGAGTAGCAGGTTGCAGATTACAAGCCGCAAGTAAGTGAGGGAGTGCTTCTATAGAGATACCCCCCTTTTGTGGCTCATTACCAATATTCACCTGAATGAAGAATTTTTTGCAACGTATTGCATTTAATTTGCTACTTTCTTTCACAATTGCATCCACCAACCCCACGCGGTCCACTGCCTCAATTACATCAAATAACTCAAGCGCCTCACGCACTTTGTTGGTTTGCAGAGAGCCTATTAAATGCAATTCAATATCGGGATATTTCTCTCGTAAATTTGGCCATTTTTCCGCGGCTTCCTGTACTCGATTTTCACCAAAAACTCTTTGTCCTGCTTCCAGTAATTCAGTAATGGCCTCAATGGATTGTGCCTTGCTCACCGCAATTAATTTTACATGCTTTGCAGCCAGCGGAGATTCTTTTTGCAGCTTTGCAATATTAGCTTTTATTGCGCTCAAACGATCGGTGATGCTCATTTAAATTTCTTTAACGTAAATTTTCGGTCATGGGTGAGCGATGGAATCATGCTGCGTGCTTCGCTGACTTTATCCGTATCAATTTCCGCAGTGATGATTTCGGTTTTGTCTTCACTGGCTTCGGCAATAATTTCACCCCAGGGCGATACTATCAGTGAGTGTCCGTAGGTGCGCCGGTTGCCGGGGTGGATTCCGCATTGTGCGGGCGCAAAAATATAGCAGCCGGTTTCAATCGCGCGTGCGCGCAGCAGTACATGCCAGTGTGCGATGCCGGTGGTGTAGGTAAATGCGGCAGGTATGCCGATGAGGGTGGCGCCCGCTTGTGCGAGCGTGCGGTAGAGTCCGGCAAAACGGAGGTCATAACATACTGTCATTCCCATCATGCCCCAAGGGGTGTTTGCCAGCACGGCTTCCGCCCCGCCGGAAATGCGCTCCGATTCCGCGTAGATTTCACCGTTTTTAAGCGTGACATCGAAGAGATGGATCTTGTCATATTCGGCAACTATTTTACCTTTATCGCTGACAAGTATGGAACGGTTCCACGATTTCTTTTCGTCATTTCCGATGTGCGCGGAGCCTATCAGAATCCATAACTTCAATTCTACCGCAAGTGCACAGCAACGATCAATTGCCTCGGTTGAATCGGGGTGCTGGCCTTTGCCGGGCGCTTGCATGAAGAAAGTATTTTCCGGCAGGCACACTAGCTTTGCACCCTGCGAGGATGCCTCGCGGATATATCTTTCCACCATGTTTATATTGACGGATAAATCATCCTGCGCACAGAGCTGAACCAAACTTACTTTAAACTTTGCCATAATTTTAACTGGTAGCGCGAGTGGCTTGCAGATTTAAAAGCACATCTTCATTGAGTGTAGAGATTTTAATATCAGGCGGAATATCAATGGAAAAGTGCGGTTTTATAATGTCAATTTCGCTTGATGCTTCACGCTTATTATTCCATGTGAGTGTAAGCTCTTTCCATTTTTGTCCATGTTTCTTCTCTGCGGCAAACAACGCTTTATCGGTTGCAATGGCATTATTCAGCTCGCTCTGCATATGAGCGATTTTTTCATCGGAAATATCGGTGATCAGCTTTTGATCTTTTAAAATCCTTATAGCTTCCAGCTCCACTGATTTAAGGAAAGTTTCTGTACTTACTTCTTTATATTCAGCATCTGGGTTTTTGCGGAATTTACCTTTTACAATCGGCAGTACGATTCCCTTGTTGGTCGATAGATAAATACCATCTTCGAGTGCTTTCGCTGTGGCAATCGCAAGATTTTTTTCTTTGCCTTCCGGTAGTTTATTGGTGGCAGCCGTAATAGCAAGACTGATGCCTTCAATAAATGACATGGGATTAAAACGCAAAATACAGGTTTCTTTCCATAACGTGATTAAATCAGGAGCCGTTCCGCCAGAGCCAAGTTCTACCACGCCTCTGCCATCGGGCAAGGTGCCGACTGAGTACGATGTGCCCTTGCCGTTTAGTTCAATATCGGTTGCAAAATCACCATAGATATTATTGAGCATCAAGGTTGTATCTTTTGCGCCGCCGGTTAAATATTTCACCGTTGCTTTTGCAGCATCCAGCACTTCAATATTTAAATTGGGATATTGTCCTTTAATTGCATCAAGTTCATCAACAGCGATTTCGTAGTAGGGATCATCTTTATCAAAACCAAAGAGAATATTTTTACGACCATTTTCGTTGGCGCTTTTGAGCGTGCTTCCCACCATGCTTTTAACGCGGGCGCGATCAAAATGCGTGACCATTGCTGCGTCGCCACCTGCAAGTTTTTTACTTAATATGGCGTTGCCATCTTTATCCTTAATTGCAAGTGTTCCCGGCTTCTCGGCTTTATATTCTATGGCTTTATAGTGATCGCGGGTGGCAGAAGCGCGGACGATTTCCGAGTTCTGGGTAATTTTAAATCCACCATTTGTCTTAATGCCGTCCCATACATCTTTAACATACGTTCCGTAAGAATGATTAGGCGATAATATCATGGTAGGAGTGGTAAGCTCAGTTGTGGAAAGTCGTGAAAACAAATCATCCACCAGTAAAGCGCCCAACTTATCAGGCGCATCTTTCTTGCGTGCGAACGGGGCTATCTGAGTTGCAAGATTTAATTCGTCTAAAACATTCTGTATCCAGCCAATTAAAGAAACATCGGATTTTTTAAGCACCGTTTGTTTGGTTCCATGCGCGATTTGGGTTTGCGGTGAAATGTTGCCCAGTACCGATTTTGCCCAAGCTTTGACTTCTGCTTCATTAAAGGATGAAATTCTGACAGGAGTGTTGCCACTTACTTCTTGTGCACCAATTTTTTCAGTTGGCGATGATTTATCTTCCGGCTCAAAATTTACGGTAAACGTAGTGGGTTTTTCAATAATAGCGGTCAGGCGATTATTTTCCGTAGGCGCAAATGCGGCAATGGTAAGCGGTGTGGTAGTTTCCCACTTAGGCGGCTGCACCAGAGAATTCTTTGCTAATTTATCGGAAGTTCCGCGCTTTAAATTTGCCTGTAAATCATCGCGCCAACCAGCATTAGGGCTGCCAAGGCCACCGAAAGGCACTCGGAGCAACATAGTTTTTTTTGCAAAATCCTGCATGTGTTCATCGGATTCAAGCGGGCGAAAACTCTCACGTAATTCGGCAATATTATCATTGAGTGTCGCCGCAGATCCCTTGAAAAACAAATTACCCCTTTTCTCAAGGGTTATAATAGTCTGAAATATCTGCTCATCCGTTGGCGTAATGCCCGGGCCTTTTACATAAATGACTTCTGGATTATTTTTAACAAAATTGACCGCATCTTTTACTGCTTCGGGATTTAGCACCCGCTCCGACAAATCCATGCTGACTTCTTGCGTGGTGTAGGGAATTTTTAGCGAAACCAGTAACTCACTCATAGCGTCGAATGCGGCACCCGCTCCTTCTTCGGGTTTAGTAATGGCCAGTCGGTATTGCGTTTTTGTCATTATTTTATCCCACCTGTATCTTTTCAATGAAATGATGATAAACTTGTATTGCTGATTTTTATATTTACAAAGTTAAATTATAATAAACTTAAGCATAATATGACGAAGATAAAAAGCCCTAATGACATAATTGATACAAAAGCGGCAATTGCACGGATTGGCAAAGCCGCTACGCTTGAGGCTTTGCGCGCCCAGGTCATGCCAGTAATACATGAATTATATACTCAAGGAAAAACCGTCATAAAAGATCGATTTCTTGCGAAATCTGAACCCAGCGATTTTGTTGCCGAAACTGCATTTTTAATAGATAGCATCATCGAAGTATTATGCGAAACAGCCAAGCCCCATACGAGAGGGCAGCCCATTGCTATAATGGCCATTGGCGGCTATGGGCGGAGCGAATTATTTCCCTATTCAGACATAGATTTACTTTTCCTGCGCGATAAGAAAGATAAAAAACCTCCGGAGTTTGTACAATGGTTGCTATATTGCCTGTGGGATTTACGCCTGACTATCGGGCAGACGATTCGCACGGCTGAGGAAACTATTTCTAAAGCCAAAAGTGATGTCACTATTTGCACAAGCCTGCTCGATGCACGGCTTATTTGTGGTGACGTTAAAATATTTGATACCTTCACAAAGCAGTTTGAAAATTATACGGCAGGCAGCAGCGAGCTTGATTTTGTGGAAGCAAAGTTGGCGGAGCGCGAAGACAATCACCATCGTTGTGGTGATTCGCGTTATGTGCTTGAGCCCAATATCAAGGAAGGCAAGGGGGGCTTGCGTGATTTACATACGCTCTATTGGCTTGCTCAATATATTTATAAAATAAAATCACTGGATGAGCTGGTGGAAAATAAAATTCTGACCAAAGATGAATATAAATCCTTCGTCATGGCACAGCATTTTCTTTGGTTGGTGCGTATTCATATGCATCTTATAGCGGGGCGCGCGGAAGAGCGTCTTACATTCGATATGCAACGCTCCGTGGCCGAAGCGATGGGTTTTCATGACGACAGCAATGCTCATTCGGTAGAACGTTTTATGAAACAATATTTTCTGGTGGTGCGCACCGTCGGAAATCTCACGCGCAGCGTATGTGCAGTGCTTGAAGAAAGTAAAAAGCGTAAACCCCGCATTGGCCTCGGCAGCCGTATGCAGCATAGTGCCGATCTGGGCGAATTTCAGCTTGATGGCGAACGCATAGCGGTTGCTTCCGAGGATGCTTTCAAGAAAAAACCACTGCTGTTTATAACGTTGTTTGAAACGGCGCATGAACATAAGCTAGATATTCACCCGCATACGTTACAGATTATCACGCGCAATTTATGGCTTATTGATGCAAGCCTTAGGCGTGACGAAAAAGCCAACGAAGCTTTCATGAACATTATGTTGTCCAAACATAACCCTGAGCCGACTCTGCGACGCATGAGTGAGGCGGGTGTGCTTGGTAAATTTATTCCTGATTTTGGCCGTGTTAGCGGGCAGATGCAGTTTGATATGTATCATGTATATACGGTTGATGAGCACACGATATTTGCCATTGGCATTTTGCATAAAATTGGTGCCGGAAAATTCAAAGAAGAGATGCCGCTTGCCAATGAATTGTTCCCTCTCATTAATTCAAAACGGGTTCTCTTTTTATCTTTGTTCGCACATGACATTGCCAAAGGTAAAGGTGGTGATCACTCGATGCTGGGTGAGGTGATTGTGCGCAAGCTTGCGCGGCGTTTCGGTTTTGACGAATATGAAGCAGAAACCTGTGCGTGGCTTGTGCGGTATCATTTACTCATGAGCCGTACTGCGTTCAAGCGCGATTTAACCGACCCAAAAACTATTGAAGATTTTGTGGACAATGTGCAATCGCCGGAGCGTTTGCGCTTGCTATTGCTTTTAACCGTCGCGGATATTCGTGCGGTAGGGCCTGCAGTCTGGAATGGCTGGAAAGGTTCGCTACTCCGTGAATTATATTACGCGGCGGAAGAAAAAATGGGTGCGAGCGATAAGCAGGCTCGCAAAGTGGAGCAGGCAGCGTTACGTACCGAGCTTGCGAGCTTGTTGCCAGGTTGGAAGAGTAAAGCGATTGATGATTATCTTGAACAAGGTGGTTCCACCTTCTGGTCAAATTTTGATGCAAGCACTCATGCACGCATTGCAAAAGCTCTGAAGGAACAGGAGAGTTCAAAACAGCCACTGGTACTTGATACGAAGAGCGATTCCTTCCGAGCCATTACAGATATTATATTATGCACTGCCGATCAGCCTGGATTATTTTCAAAAATCTCCGGGGCCATCGCACTTGCCGGAGCGAATATTTTGAGTGCGAAAATCTTCACGTTTAAAAATGGCATGGCGATTGAAATGTTCCACATTCAGGACATGGATCACCATGCGTTTGATAAACCCGATAAACTCGCGCGTCTTTCCGTTTTTATGAATAAAGCGGTCACCGGCGAGCTTGATATCGCCAAGGAAATTGCTGCGATTCGCTTGCCTTACCCGAGCCGTATGGAGGTTTTCAAAGTGCCACCACGTGTGTATATTGAAAATAAAGTAAGTGCGAATTACACGGTAATCGAAGTGGGTGGCCGCGATAGGGTAGGGTTCCTGCATACGGTTACGAATATACTTGCCGAGCTGGGGCTAACTATTTCTACAGCGCACATTACCACCTACGGCGAGCGCGCAGTGGATGTGTTTTATGTAAAAGATGTATTTGGCATGAAGATTAACCACGAAAGTAAAGTTCGTCAGATTCAGGCCGCACTAACTGAGGCATTGTCTTCTGGTGCACCTGAGAAAACAAAGCAGGCAGGCTGATGGAAAAATTTAATCCCGATTGGTTACACTGGCCTGAAACACAAAAATTGATTGCAGCTTTTGGTGCGGAGCCGTTTCGTTTTGTCGGTGGTTGCGTGCGTGATGGTATTTTAGCGATCGCAGTGAAAGATGTCGATCTGGCAACGCCATTACTTCCCGAAGCGGTGATGAAACTTCTTGCTAAATCCGGCATTAAAACCATACCCACTGGCATTGATCACGGCACAGTAACTGCGGTAGTGGGCAAAAAACATTTTGAAATCACCACACTCAGGCGTGATGTGGCGACCGACGGCAGGCGTGCAGTAGTGGCCTATACGGATAACTGGCGCGAAGATGCCGAGCGGCGCGACTTTACCGTGAATGCGCTTTATGCAGATGCGCAAGGGGAGATCACCGATTACTTTAATGGCCGCGCAGATTTACACGCCAATTATGTGCGTTTTATCGGCGACCCCAACCAACGCATTGCTGAAGATGCTCTTAGGATTTTGCGGTTCTTCCGTTTCTTTGCCCATTACGGAGTAGGCGTTGCCGACAAAGACGCGCTGACCGCTTGTGCCGCCAATGCTGCGAAGATAGATAATCTTTCTGGTGAACGTATTCAGCAGGAGATGTTCAAGTTGCTTGTGGCTGATGACGCCGCAGATGTAATTGACATGATGCAGGAAAACAAAATACTAAAATATGTTTTGCCTGTGAGTGTGAATGTTACTTCACTTAAAAAATTGTCTGCCCTATCAAAGACAATAATTATATATCCAGTT
The DNA here is from genome assembly GCA_013288335.1 of Alphaproteobacteria bacterium. Taxonomy (GTDB): domain Bacteria; phylum Pseudomonadota; class Alphaproteobacteria; order Rickettsiales; family JABCZZ01; genus JABCZZ01. The sequence continues at coordinate 61,827 of JABDCC010000002.1, read as the reverse complement.
GATCCGATTCTGGCTCTGATGGCATTGTTGCGCAGCGTTAAAGGAGATAAGCTTCCTATAATACAAAGTATCGCTGCTCGTTGGAAATTATCGAAGGCGCATTATCTGAGATTATGTGATTTATGTGTACGCGATTGCCCTATACAGGGGAAAAACGAAGAGAAATTGTGGAAGAAACATATACGAAACTTTGGTAAAAGATTATTTATCGAGGAGGTTTTATTATCAATGGCGGAAAGGTTTGATGAGCAAACTGGTCTAAAAGCTATGGCGCTGGTTCAAGATTGGAATATACCCGAGTTTCCGGTGACCGGTGATGACTTAATACATGCGGGGTTGAAATCCGGCAAAGATTTAGGCGTTTTACTTGAAAATCTGGAAGAATACTGGGAAGAGAATAATTATACGCCAAGTAAAGAAGAACTGCTTGCGCGTGCTGCGCGCAAAACCTAGGAGTTGCCTCGGTTTCCCACGGCAAATATTTTTTATGCAAGAAACTTCATTTTTGCTGTTGACATATTCACCCTGTTACCCCTATAAGTTGCCTCCCCGCGATTGGCGGTGGAAGTGTTATTGCCTGAAAAACGGCTGATAACCTGATGTTTTACAAAGTGAATAGAGCATTTAAGCGCAGGTGATGGCGTGTCGGAATTTTCCGTTACGCTGTTATTTGTGCGAGATGACTTGATTTATCAAGTTATCAACCATGTAATTTTTGAATAATTAATTTTATTTATTTTTGTGGTCGCAATTATCCTTTAGCTGTGATGGCGAGGATAATGTGACAGCGTGCGAACAATCAATTCGCTTTATTTGAGGACTAACTAGCAATAGTTAGTTTAGACTAAAGCTTGGATCATAACTTGAGAGTTTGATCCTGGCTCAGAACGAACGCTGGCGGCAGGCTTAACACATGCAAGTCGAACGCGTGTAGCAATACACGAGTGGCGCACGGGTGAGTAACGCGTGGGAACATACCTTTCAGTTCGGAATAACAGCGGGAAACTGCTGCTAATACCGGATATTCTCTACGGAGGAAAGATTTATCGCTGAAAGATTGGCCCGCGTCAGATTAGCTAGTTGGTGAGGTAATGGCTCACCAAGGCTCCGATCTGTAGCTGGTCTGAGAGGACGACCAGCCACACTGGAACTGAGACACGGTCCAGACTCCTACGGGAGGCAGCAGTGGGGAATATTGGACAATGGGCGAAAGCCTGATCCAGCCATGCCGCGTGAGTGATGAAGGCCTTAGGGTTGTAAAGCTCTTTTGTCAGGGAAGATAATGACGGTACCTGAAGAATAAGCACCGGCTAACTTCGTGCCAGCAGCCGCGGTAATACGAAGGGTGCTAGCGTTGTTCGGAATTACTGGGCGTAAAGAGCGCGTAGGCGGTTATACAAGTCAGAGGTGAAATCCCAGAGCTTAACTCTGGAACTGCCTTTGAAACTGTATAGCTGGAGTGTGTGAGGGGATAGCGGAATTCCTAATGTAGAGGTGAAATTCGTAGATATTAGGAGGAACACCGGTGGCGAAGGCGGCTATCTGGCACACAACTGACGCTGAGGCGCGAAAGCGTGGGGATCAAACAGGATTAGATACCCTGGTAGTCCACGCTGTAAACGATGAGTGCTAGCCGTTGGGCCCGTAGGGTTCAGTGGTGCAGCTAACGCATTAAGCACTCCGCCTGGGGAGTACGGTCGCAAGATTAAAACTCAAAGGAATTGACGGGGACCCGCACAAGCGGTGGAGCATGTGGTTTAATTCGAGGCAACGCGAAGAACCTTACCAGGCCTTGACATGGGTAGTATGAATACCAGAAAAGGTATTCTTCAGTTTGGCTGGCTACCACACAGGTGCTGCATGGCTGTCGTCAGCTCGTGTCGTGAGATGTTGGGTTAAGTCCCGCAACGAGCGCAACCCTCATCCTTAGTTGCCAACAGGTTAAGCTGGGAACTCTAAGGAAACTGCCGGTGATAAGCCGGAGGAAGGTGGGGATGACGTCAAGTCTTCATGGCCCTTACGGCCTGGGCTACACACGTGCTACAATGGCGGTGACAATGGGCAGCTAACCCGCGAGGGTATGCTAATCTCAAAAAACCGTCTCAGTTCGGATTGCACTCTGCAACTCGAGTGCATGAAGCTGGAATCGCTAGTAATCGTAGATCAGCATGCTACGGTGAATACGTTCCCGGGTCTTGTACACACCGCCCGTCACACCATGGAAGTTGGTTCTACCTTAAGCAGCTGTGCTAACCGCAAGGGGGCAGGCTACCACGGTAGGGTCAATGACTGGGGTGAAGTCGTAACAAGGTAGCCGTAGGGGAACCTGCGGCTGGATTACCTCCTTTCTAAGGAAGAGAAGTATTAATGATTGTAAGAATTATCTTACCATTTATTTCTCATTTTCTTACATATCTGACACTGCCGTCATCTGTGCCTAAATGCTCTTTCATTGTATCAGCGCTTAAACAACGCGAAAAAGCCTCTGTGGAAACACGGAGGCTTTTTTGTGCTTTTGGGTTTAATGCTAAATTTTCACCGGAATTGAATTTCCCTGTATTATGCTGTATCTTCAAATCCAGGATATGCGAATCATTGAAAGTTAAACATGCCTGAAAATCAGCCATACAGCAAATACGACAGGGTTCGCGATACAATGAAATATGGCTGGAATGCTGATGTTGAATCCAGCAAAACCATCACTTGGGGCCTATTTGCGTTAGTGGCGGTTGTGGCGTGTGTATTTGCATTTGCCTCCGGAAGTATTTTTCTAGGTGCGGCACTCGTTGCCTTTGCAGGGTACTCTGTGTACAAGGCTAACCATAAATTCGATGAATTGTTTGAGGATAATAAGCGTTTCAGGGATAAAATGTCTGCGCGCACGCAGGACACCAAAGAATATTCTAATGTTCCTGAAGTTCCGTCGCCACAGAAAAACTGGCAGCAAGACATTGTAAAAAAGCCATCTGGTAATGACAAAGGTATTTAGTTTACTATTTTTGTAAGCCTCGTTAGCATATTGTAAGTCAATTATAAAAGCGAGGCGATATGGCGACTCAGACCGTTGGTGAATTCCTGTTCGACTATCTCTACAGCAAAGGCATCAGAACTGCGTTTGGCATCCCCGGTGATTTTGCATTGCCCACTTTCCGCTGGCTTGATCGCTCTAAAATAAAACTCATCACCATGACACACGAACCTTCAGTAGGCTTTGCCGCCGACGGCTACGCGCGCGTCAATGGTTTGGGTGTGGCATGCGTCACTTACTGTGTAGGCGGCCTCAACATGCTCAATTCGGTTGCCTGTGCTTACGCCGAGAAAAGCCCGATGCTGGTGATTTCCGGCGGCCCTGCAACATTTGATCGCCGTAGCGATCCGTTAATTCATCACAAGGTGCGCACATTTGACACACAACGCCGCATCTTCGAAGAAGTCACCTGCGCCAACACCGTGCTAATGGATGCAGAAACCGCTGCCGCAGAAATCATCCGCGTGATTGAAGCAGTGCAAACGCAGTGCCGCCCAGGTTATATTGAAATCCCCTATGATATTGTTGATGAGCCAGTGAAACTTCCCACACGTCGCAATAAGGAAGTGCTGACTAGTGACCCTGAAAATCTTGAAGGAGCATTGCGTGAAGCCGCCGAAATGATAAGCCGCGCCAAACAGCCGGTGATTATTGCTGACGTAGAATTGCAGCGTCACGGCTTGACCGACATCGCGGTTGCGCTTGCCAAGAAATTAAACATCCCGATTGCGGCAACGCTGCTTTCCAAAAGTATTATCAGCGAGACCAATCCCAACTATATCGGCGTTTATAGTGGCGGGCTATCGGAGCCGGGCTGCAAAAATTACGTTGAAAACAGCGACTGCGTTATTTTGTTTGGCGCATTTATTACCGATGTATTCTTAGGGGCCTCCGCTGCAAAATTAGAGCGTAAAAACTGCATCCTTTCCACCACGGAAAAAACCCGCATTGGTTTGCATGGCTATGACGATGTGTTGTTTAAGGATTTTCTGGAAGGTTTGCGCGCTGCCAAAATAAAACCCAAAGCAAAATTCAAGAACCCAAACCCGAGCGTTACGCCAAAACCCCTCACTGCCAAGGAGAGAGCCGAACCTGTGGATGTGGAAACGTTCTTCCGCCTCGTCGGCCTCACCATGAAAGAGGGAACGAATGTTATCTGCGACACGGGCGATGCTTTAATGGGCGCGATTGGGTTGCGCACGACCAAGCGCAATAATTTCCTCTCCGACGCCTATTACCTTTCCATGGGGTTTGCCATGCCAGCCGCAATCGGCGCAATGGCTGCTGACACAAAGGGGCGCACGATTGCAATCATCGGCGACGGCGCATTCCAGATGACCGGCATTGAGCTTTCCACCGTGGCCAAGGAAGGTATGAACCCGATTGTCTGCATTATCAATAACGATGGCTACGGCACACAGCGTCACATTATTGATGGGCCGTTTAATAATATCCATCCGTGGAAATACACCAAAATCTGTGAATTGCTCAACTATGGTAAGGCGGTGAAAGTAAAAACCAAAGGCGCGCTTGAGGCCACGCTCAAAGAGGCGTTTGCCAACACCAAAGATATGTATCTGATTGAAGTGGTGGTGCCGCGTGATAATTGCAGCGAGCCCCTGCGTCGTATGGCGGAGCATATGTCGAGCCAGCGTGACGTAAACAAACGTAAAAGTTAGTTGGAGTCTGCCAACGGTTTCCAGTCATTTGCCATATCTCTGGCTTTTTCGATTTCGTCATCCGTCATGGAATTTGCGAGATCTTTACGCGTTTCTATGGCTTTATTGCTTCCCTGTTTGGCTGCGAGCTCAAACCACATATATGCAAGGGTTTTATCCATCGGTACACCAAATCCGCTACGGTACGCGATGCCAAGATGGAATTGCGCCTCGGTATTTCCCTGATCCGCTGATTTTTTTATCCACTTCATGGCTTGCACATCATCCTGATTAACGCCGTCGCCGGTTTCATAGGCAGAGCCGAGTTTAAGCTGTGCTTCTGCATCTCCCTGATTTGCGGCTGCCTGTAATTTTTCTATGCTCGTATTGTCATCGGCCAATAAAGGAGATGACATACAAAAGGCCGCAGAAAACACTGCGCAATATAATGCGGTGAACGTTTTTTTCATAAATGTGCCTCCCAGCAATTTGTGGGTAGCAGGTAATACTCAATATTTCAATGATTTATGCCCGTGGGTGCGCTTTCTGGTAGGCGCTAAGTAATCGCTCGTGATCAACTTTGGTGTAACGCTGGGTGGTGGAAAGATCGGCGTGACCAAGCAATTCCTGAATCGTGCGCAAATCACCACCACTTGCCAGCAAGTGTGTTGCAAAGCTGTGGCGAAATGCATGCGGAGTAGCAGAATCCGGCAGACCTAAGCTTGCACGCAAATATCTGATTTCTTTCTGAAAAATGGCAGGCTGTAGTTGCTTGCCGCGAAGCCCCCGAAATAATGGCTCATCTTTTGCAAGATTATAAGGGCATAGTTTTTTATATTGTTCGATGGCGGTATGAATTTGCGGCAATACCGGAACCATGCGTTCTTTATTGCCTTTACCTTTTATCGTAAGTGAAATTGCATTTGGTTTCATATCACTAGGGTGAAGGTTAAGCGCTTCACTGATACGAAGGCCGCATCCATAAATGAGAGTAAGAATTGCCACATCGCGCAGTTGCACCCATTCATCTTTATGATTTTCGCCCACAGAATCAAGCGATGACATTGCCTGATCTTCAGCGAGTGCTTTGGGTAGCGACTTTGCAAGTTTAGGCGTGCGTACATGAAATATTGCCGGGTTTTCAAAGCCGCCTTGCTTCTCCAGATAACGAAAAAATCCGCGCACCACTGACATCGCACGCGCAGTGGAAGTTGCAGTAAATTTTTCACTCATGCGGGTTGCAAGCCAACTGCGAAAATCACGTAAATTTAATTCTGCAAGATTCGCGATAGTTACTTCATCGCCGAGGTGCTTGCTTACAAATTGCAAAAAATGTCTGAGATCAATTTCATAAGCGGTGACAGTATGCTCGGACGCGGATTTATTATGAGAAAGCCATTCGAGCCAAGACGATACCGCTTCACGCAATTTTGCATCAATCGTGAGGCCGCTTAGATCAAATGGGCTATTCCGCTGTCGTTTAGACATTCATCTAATCTATGTTCGATAATTTGTGCGAGGAATGAGAGCATCTCAGTTCCCTGACCTTCATGGAAATGATTTTTTATTCGGACCCCAAAAGCAAGTAATACATTGCGCTGCGAAGAGGGCAGGCGCATACGCAGGAACACCACCGACTCGACAATTCCTTCGCAGTCAGCAAATATTTGGGCAAAACCGGGGAAGAATTGTTTTTCGGTGTCGGCAATCAACAAAATGGATTTACCTTTGGTCATGATTTGATCAATCAGACCTGCTTCTAAGAATGCGATGCCGGACGCATTTTGCTCACCGAATTTATTTTCATAAAATTCCGCCGCTTCCGACTCTAAACCCAGACGCACAATATCCACATTAAAAAACGCTGGCAAATCGAGCGCAATCACTTCCAGTAGTTGCTCAAGCGATGGCGCGCGGATGAGCGAAAGTACGGCCTCATGCACCTGGTGCAGGGTGGACATATTGTCGCGGCTGGAGGTAATTAGTCCTTCATATTTACCTTTTATCGCCTGTAGGCCCGTCTGGAGTTTGCCAAGCATATGATGCTGTAAATCCACCACATTGCCGCCGTGATCTACTTCCGGCGGAGTGATGGTTTCAAACAGATCTACATTATCTTTCAAAAAATTCGGATGCTGACGCAAATAGTCAACTACCTGTTGCTTGCTTATGGTTTCTTTGGTTTTAGCTGAAGTTTTTGATGATTTATCTACAGTCATAATCCCTATATTTTTATTATTATATAATCTTCTGTCCGGTTTTCTGCCAGTCCGCCATGAAGCCCGCCAAACCTTTATCGGTGAGTGGGTGTTGAGCAAGTTGTTTCATCACAGACGGTGGAATGGTGGCTACATGCGCACCCATTCTCGCTGATTCCACAATATGAATAGGGTTGCGCACGCTCGCGACCAACACCTGTGTTTCAAAATAATCGTACTGGCTATAAATTTCACAAATTTCACCGATCAAATGTAAACCGTCTTGCCCTACATCGTCGAGCCTGCCTACAAACGGAGATACAAAAGTTGCTCCGGCTTTAGCGGCTAAAATTGCCTGTGCGGCTGAGAAACACAGCGTTACATTCACCATGGTTCCGCGGCTGGTAAAATGTTTGCAGGCTTTTAAACCTTCCCAGGTGAGCGGTACTTTTATGGCAATATTTTTTGCAATTTTGGCAAGTTTTTCACCTTCTTTGATCATGCCGGGTGCATCCAGTGCGGTAACCTCGGCACTCACTGGGCCATCGGTCAGCGTACAAATTTCTTTTACCACTTCGATAAAATCACGACCAGATTTGGCAATAAGTGATGGATTAGTGGTAACTCCGTCTAAAAGGCCAGTTTCGGCTAATTCGCGGATTTCGGCTACATCGGCAGTATCGACAAAAAATTTCATGGCACACCTCGTTGTTGTATTCTAATGTCTAGCGCATGTTAAAAGAGAACGGAAGAGAGATTATTAGTTCTGGAAAAATAGTCGGTGTTTTGTTGCCGCTGGTTTTTCGCAACCCCTTTGATTACCGCGTGCAAGATGGCATGGAGGTGACTATTGGCGATTATGTGCGGGTGCCTTTTGGCAATAAATCGGTTTGGGGAGTGGTTTGGGGCGCGGCACAAGGCGGCATTGATGAGAAAAAAATAAAAACTATCGAAATGATAGCTGTGCATTTGCCACCGATACCTGAGGCTATGCGTAAATTCATCGAGTGGGTTTCCTGGTATACGCTTACACCGCTGGGCATGGTGCTGAAGATGGCACTTTCCGCACCAGATGCATTAAATCCTCCTGCTATTGATGTGCATTACAAACTCAATAAAGAGTCACAGAATAAAATAACTCCAGCGCGTGCGCGTATTGTTGCCTATCTCTCAGATGAGACTCCGCGCACTGCAAAAGACATAGCAACCTATGCCAAAGTTTCGGCACATGTTGTCCGGGAGTTTATAAAAGCAGAGGGTTTAAAAGAAATTCTTAGTATTCCTGCTAGAGCCAACATAGTGGCAAATGCAATCGCAGTGACGCCGTGCTTGTCTGATGCTCAAAAGAATGCTGCGGATTTGCTGCGTAATAAGATTAATGCAGGTTTTTCAGTAACCGTATTAGACGGTGTAACGGGTTCAGGAAAAACCGAGGTGTATTTTGATGCGATAGATGCCTGTATCGGCCAGAACAAGCAGGTTCTGGTGATGTTGCCGGAAATTGCACTCTCTGTGCAGTGGCTTGCGCGGTTTAAAAAGCGCTTTGGTTTCGAGCCGGATGTCTGGCATTCTAATGTAAAACCTTCGAAAAAACGTGAATCATGGCGTGGGGTGGCTAGTGGCAATGTGAAGATTATAGTGGGTGCGCGCTCGGCTCTATTTATGCCATTTAGCAATCTTGCACTTATCATAGTGGATGAAGAGCACGATCCTTCCTACAAACAGGAAGACGGCGCGATTTATCAGGCGCGAGACATGGCGGTTGCGCGTGCACATCAGGAAAAAATACCGATTGTGCTTGTCTCGGCGACGCCTTCGCTGGAGACCGAATATAACATCGAAAATAAACGCTACACGCGTGTGCATTTACCGAACCGCCATAATGAAGCCGAGATGCCAGTGGTGCAGCTAATTGATATGCGTGTGACCCCGCCTGAGCGTGGCAAATGGATTTCTGAACCACTACGCAATGCAATTATTAAAACGCTTGCCGAGAAAAATCAGGCGATGATTTTTATGAACCGCCGCGGCTATGCACCGCTTATGCTATGTCGTGCCTGTGGGCACCGCTTTCAATGTCCCGATTGCACCTCGTGGCTGGTTCTGCACCGCGCAAAAAATAAACTGCTGTGCCATCATTGCGGCTATACTGCGCCTGTTCCTAAAGCCTGCCCGGAATGTAAAAAGGAAAATACGATTGTTCCTTATGGGCCGGGTGTTGAACGTATCGCTGAAGAGCTTTGCGAGTTATTTCCAAATGCGAGAATCAAGGTGATGACGAGTGATAGCGCAGATGAAAATATTATAGATTCTATGACTAAGGGCGAAATAGATATTCTTGTTGGCACGCAGATGATAGCGAAGGGACATCATTTTGCGGGGCTTGCATTGGTGGGTGTGATCGATGCAGATATGGGGCTTGCCGGTGGTGACTTACGCGCAGGCGAGCGCACTTATCAATTATTGCACCAGCTTTCGGGACGTGCGGGTCGTGAGAAAACCAAAGGCGAAGTGTATTTGCAGACTTATATGCCGGAGCACCCGGTGATGCAGGCACTTGCTGCAGGCGATCGCGATCGTTTTATGATGCTTGAAGCCAGAATGCGCGAAGATGCGGAGATGCCACCTTACGGTAAACTCGCCGCAGTGATTATCGAAGGACAGAATGAGCAAGAGGTTGCAGGTTTTGCCAGAGAATTAGTGAGACTTGCCAATAGCGTGGATACGCGGAGGAGCGGAAGCGACGACCCCGCGGGGGAGGCTGCGCGGAGCGTAGATGGGGGAAGCGTTCCCCCTATGCCAATGATCTTAGGACCCGCTCCGGCGCCATTGCTAAGGCTTAGCGGCAAATATCGTTATCGTATACTTATTAAGGCTGAGCGTAATTTTCCTTTGCAGCAGTGGCTTGCGGATTGGTTGTTGCAACATAAAATTCCTGCTGCCTTCAAGATAAAGATCGACGTAGAGCCGTATAGTTTTGTATAAGAGAGCCATGCAATATCATCACAAGAAATCCGAATCAGGAAAAACTTACTGGCTTTACGGCGTGCATGCCGTGCGTGCGGCGCTGCTCAATGAAACCCGAGAAATAAAACGCATGGTGGCAACTAAGCAGGCGATGGAGAAATTCACATCAGAATGCAAAGCACGTAAAATAAATCCGGAAGATAAATCCCCGCAAGATATCAGCAAACTCCTGCCTGAAGATGCTGTGCATCAGGGTATTGCACTTGAAGTAAGGCCGTTGCCCGAAATGGCGCTTGAGGATTATTTGGCAATCGCCAAGGGGCCGAAGCCTTTATTGTTACTTGATCAGGTGACCGATCCGCATAATGTAGGTGCAATACTTCGTACTGCCGCAGCGTTTGGTGTGGGAGCTATTATTGTGACCAAGGATCACGCAGCTCAGGAGTCCGCCACCATGGCAAAAGCTTCATCGGGTGGCATTGAGATTGTGCCAATTATCACCGTCACCAACCTATCGCAATCCATGGAAACACTTAAAAAACACGGCTATTGGTGCATTGGGCTAGACGGCGAAGCGAAGCAAACGATTGCGCAGGCCAAGCTCAATAATAAAACTGCATTGGTACTTGGTGCAGAAGGAAAGGGGCTTCGTCGTTTAACGGCTGAACGGTGTGATTTGCTGGTGCGTTTGCCAATATCGTCTGCCATGGAAAGTCTCAATGTGTCTAATGCCGCAGCAGTTGCGCTTTACGCGCTTACATTACAAATCAGCGTTTGAGCGATAAAGCCGGATTTTCCACAAAATGCCACGAGAGAATTGCACACAGAAAAGTTGCTACAAAGCTCGTAAACAAAAACGCTCCAAAACCGGGATCGCTACCCAGTAATTGCAGGGAAAGCTGCTGTATGGGAAAAGCATAAAGATAAAATCCATACGAAAAATCGCCATACTTTCCAGCCATTGGAAGCAATGGAAGTTTTAGAAACCCCAGATAAATAACGGCATAAGTAAGACCAATATCAAACAACATGCTGTTGGCTATAGCAGGCAAAAAAAGACTCCCGCCGAGCAACAACAATGCAATCACAAAATACTTTTTGCACAAGATCAGTTTGTCACGCGCCAGATACATAAGTGCGCCACCAGCAAACTGGCTGGCAAGTTTTACCGCCAGTTCCAGCTTGCCCCACTTCACGGTAAAAAGTTTCTCCGGTGGTGGCACGGTTACGTATCCATACATACGGATAACATATAAACCAACCAACAAAACAAGCATCAAGCGTGGGCGCAAAATGCCAAGTACACCGAGCAATGCTATCACAATATAAAGTCGCAGCTCATGTTGTAATGTCCATAAGGAGCCGTTGACTGCACTCATGGCATTATGCGTAAACACTCCCGGCAAATCATATTGCAATGGAAAAATCAGCATACATTTTAAGTAGCGCCAGGTGATATGATTGCTGAAATAATCACCGATTGATAGTGTGGTAACCAATGGACCAAGCACGAAAACGCTGAGCAAAACGACCACAAATAATGCGGGTAATATGCGTAATGCACGGTTTCGCATATAAGGCAGAAAGCGTTTGTTATTGTTGTAACTGGCGGTTACAAAATACCCGCTGATGATAAAGAAAATAGTAACACCGAGGCTTCCAAAAGCCTCAAATGAGATAGCTCGCTCGAGAGGATCGTTGAGTTTTACGAGTGCATAACAATGGCCATACCAGACCATGATTGCAGCAGATAAACGGATGAAATCGAAATTATTGCGGTGAATTGCCTGCATAAATTAGTTATGAAGTTATTTTATCCGAAGTCAATCGTTGCAAGCAGCACACATTTCAATTATTGAATGAAGCCCATGAAACAATCCCTAGATCTTATAACCGATTTAATCAAATCGGCACGTAAAAGCGGTGCTGATGCTGCCGATGTGCTGCTCTATGAATCGACTGCGCTTTCCGTATCGCAGCGTATGGGAAAACCGGAAGGCTTGGAGCGTGCAGAAAGCAAAGGGATAGGCCTCCGTGTTTTTATCGGCAACCGTTCTTCGATGGTTTCTTCTTCCGATACCAGCAAAGAGGCATGCACGGAAATGCTCACGCGCTCACTCGCGATGGCTAAGCTCGCGCCGGAAGACAAATTTAGTGGTCTTGCACCGGAAGCGTTGCTTGCGAAGAAAATTCCCGATCTGGATTTATATGATAAAAAAGAACCAAATCCTGAATGGCTGCAGGAGAAATGTGCGATAGCAGAAGATGCTGCACTCGCAGTAAAAGGCGTGACCAACTCAGAAGGTGCGGATGCGGCTTACGGCTCGGTAACGTTTGCGCTCGCTGCAAGCAATGGTTTTGCAGGCGTGTATCAAGCGAGCAATGCCTCCATTTCAGTCTCGGTGCTTGCAGGTACGGGTAGCGGCATGGAGCGTGATTATGATTTTACCTCTGCACGATTTGTCTCAGATTTAAGCGATGCGGGAGCGTTAGGCATCAATGCTGCTAACCGTGCTTTGGCACGATTAAACCCGCGCAAAATTGAAACGGGTACTATTCCGGTGGTGTTTGATCCACGCGTTTCCAAAGGCATGCTTGGAGCATTCGCCGGTGCAATAAATGGTAGTTCGATTGCGCGCGGAACAAGTTTCCTGAAAGACTCCATGGGTAAACAGATATTTCATAAGTCCATCAATATCATTGATGAGCCACATCGTTTGCGCGGGATAGGCTCCAAGCCGTTCGACGGTGAGGGTGTTGCCAATAAAAAAACCCTGCTGGTAGAAAATGGTGTATTGCAAACGTGGTTACTTGATGTGCGTTCGGCAAATAAACTGGGACTTGTTACTACCGGACATGCTTCGCGCGGACTTTCTTCGCCGCCATCGCCTTCGACTACTAATCTTTATATTCCGCCGTCAGAAATTTCCGTGAATGATTTGTTGAGCAACATCAAGGGCGGATTTTACGTGACCGAGGTATTTGGCATGGGAGTGAATTTAATTACCGGTGATTACAGCCAGGGCGCGGCAGGGTTCTGGATAGAAAACGGAGTAAAATCCTACGCAGTGAGTGAAGTCACCATTGCCGGAAAACTCGCCGATATGTTTGCTGATTTACGCGTGGCAAATGACCTGGAATTCCGCTACTCTACCAATGCGCCAACACTCCGCATCGACACTATGACGGTTGCTGGCAGATAGATTACTCAGAGGTTTGCATGAATAACGGCAAGGGAATTAAACGCATTATTGCGGCATTTACATGTTCGTTTCATGGGTTTCGGGCAGTCTACGCGTCGGAAGAAGCATTCCGGCAGGAGCTTATTGCTTGCTTGGTATTATTTCCCATAAGTCTTTTTCTGAAAGTAACGATTGCAGAGCATTGCCTGTTAATCGGCAGCCTTTTTCTGGTTTTGATTGTGGAGATACTGAATACAGCGATTGAGAAAGCGATAGACAGGATTTCTTCCGACCACCACGACCTCTCTAAAAAAGCAAAAGATATGGGAAGTGCTGCGGTGTTTCTGTCAATAATGGCTGCTGTAATCACCTGGGGTGTAATATTAATCAGCGTTCTATAGTAATTTTTACCTTAATGTGATGAGTTTTCTGGTATTTAGCGGCAAATACGCTATGAATCTCCCTAATATACTCTAATGACAGTCATTTCGGAGACCACGATTGAAAGAAATACTAGCATATCAAACACTGCCACTGCTTAAGCGCCTCGTGAAGGATTATCTTTCCAGCCATGTGCGGAAGCTCATTTTTGCAGTTATTTGCATGATGCTGGTGGCGGGTGCAACTGCGGCGAACGCCTGGATGATGCAGCCGGTGCTTGACGATATATTTCTCAAGAAAAACGCGACCATGCTGTTTTATCTGCCGATGGCGGTGTTTGCGATTGGTACGGTGAGCGCGTTTGCTTCTTACGGCCAGACGGTGATTATGCGCAATGTTGGCCAGCGTATTATTGCGGATATGCAGATTGATCTGTTTTCGCATCTGATGCATTCGGATTTGTCGGTGTTTCACGATCAGGCATCGGGTCGGCTGATATCACGTTTTACCAATGATATTATGCTTATGCGCAATGCGGTTTCCACCGTGCTTACCGGCATCGCCAAAGATTTTTTCACCATGGTGTTTCTCGTGGCGCTCATGTTTCACCAAAATACGAGCCTCGCGCTTATTGCTTTTGTGGTGTTCCCGATTGCTGTGCTTCCGGTTATTCGCCTCGGTCGCAGGATGCGCAAAATTTCTGATTCTACTCAGCAGCAGCTTGGCCATTTTGCCGCCCAGCTTGATGAAACCTTCCACGGTGTGCGCATGGTGAAAGCGTATGGGCGCGAAGAACATGAAATCAGCCGCGCGCGCAAAATCATTGAAAATCTCTATGGTCTTTATTTCAAAGGTTCGCGCATTCAGGCGGCGGCTTCTCCGATTATGGAGTTACTCACCGGCGCATCCATTGCGGCTGTCATCTGGTTTGGCGGTTACGGCGTTATTCATGGTGAGAGCACTCCCGGCGCATTTTTCTCTTTTGTCGCTGCGATGATCATGGCGTATAAGCCTGCGAAAACATTGGTGACACTCAATAACTCATTGCAGGAAGGCTTGGCTGCCGCAAGCCGGTTATTTGTGGTGCTCGACATGAAAGCGGAGATTGCCGATGCGCCCAATGCTAAACCGCTTAAAGTATCCGAAGGTGCAATTCGATTTGAAAATGCTTCATTCCACTATGCCAAAGATACTGGCGGTATTGATGATATCACACTCAACGTTCCTGCGGGAAAAACCGTAGCACTCGTTGGCTCCTCCGGCAGTGGAAAATCCACCATGGTGAATCTGCTCTTGCGTTTTTATGACTTGAATCGCGGCATGATTACGGTCGATGATCAGGATATTCGTGAAGTGACACTGGCATCGCTACGTGGCTCGATGTCGCTGGTGAGTCAGGAAATAGTATTGTTCGATGATACCGTGCGCGCGAATATTGCCTATGGACGGCTTGAGGCAAGTGAGGATGAAATAGTAAATGCCGCGAGAATGGCGGCTGCCGATGAATTTATCCGTGAGCTTCCCAAAGGCTATGACACCATGATAGGCCCGCACGGCGTGAAGCTCTCCGGCGGTCAGCGCCAGCGCCTCGCCATTGCGCGTGCGATTGTAAAGAATGCACCGATTCTGCTGCTTGATGAAGCGACTTCATCGCTCGACAATACCTCTGAGCGTGTGGTGCAGGATGCGCTGGATAAACTCATGGTAAACCGCACAACGCTGGTAGTGGCGCATCGCCTTACTACCATCCGCAACGCCGACATTATCTATGTGCTCGATCACGGAAGAATTGTGGAATCCGGCACGCATGAATCGCTGATGCAGAAGCAGGACAGTGCCTATTATAATCTTTACGCGCAGACGGAACACAGGGGTTAAACTCTTCCGTACATATCCTCAAAACGGGTGATGTCGTCTTCGCCAATATAATCGCCGGATTGTATTTCAATCATGCGTAAATCGGTTTTTCCGGGATTACGCAGCCGGTGCCTTGAACCAATAGGTATAAAGAAAGGCTGGTTTACCGAAATAATTTCTTCTTTGCCATCACACATTACTTGAGCAGTGCCTTCGACGATCATCCAATGTTCTGATCTGTAGGTATGTTTTTGCTCGGATAAAGATCTTCCTGGCCAGACTATAATTTGTTTCACGAGAAAATTTTTTCCGCGCGCAACTATTTCATATGTTCCCCAAGGGCGCGGGTGAAAATGATGCTCGCGAACCACAGCCTCATATTTTGTTTTAACTGCAGCAACCAATGTTTTTACTTCTTCTGCGCGCGAAAGCGGTGCAATCAGAAGCGCATCCGGAGTGTCTATTATCATGCAATTGTCCATTCCGAGCACCGCAATTTTTCTGCCTTCGGAATGAATATAGCAATTCGTGGTATCTTTGATTATCGCGTCGTCAGTTGTCGAATTTCCTGCGGTATCTTTTCCCGAGACCTCATACATTGCCTGCCATGATCCCACATCGCTCCAGCCCATTTCACATTTTACTACAGCGCCATGCGTGGTATTTTCCATGATAAGCGTGTCGAAGGCAGGGCTTTGCATTTCTGCATAAGCCTCACCACCAAGCAACAGGCAGTGGCTGTTATAGGGATCGCGAGTGGCTTCTGCCAATGCCTGCTTGCATTTTTCTAAATGAACCTGATCGTATAGCTTTGCTTCTTTGAGCAAAAGGGAAGGGGCGTAGAGAAAAATTCCACTATTCCATAATGCGCCTTTTTCAATAAATTCTTGCGCTTGTTCTACGGCAGGTTTTTCGTGAAATTTGGCAATCTTCATGTTGCCATCAGCTAATATGTAGCCATAGCCGGTTGCAGGATGTGTGGGCGCTATTCCAAAGAGTACAATATCCTCAGCGGCAAGTGTGCAGGCACGAGTAATGGCATCATGAAAAGCAATCTCATCATCAATAATGTGATCCGATGGCATCACCAGGTGAAGCGTTCCCGGTTCCGAGTCTATCTCATGGAGCGCGGCAATAATGGCCGGCGCAGCGGTGTTGCGTGAATAAGGTTCCAGTAGAATTATTGCATCGGTAACTCCGAGCGTTTTTAAAATAGAAGTAATATGAAATTTATGAGCGATATTGCTTATAATTAAAGGCGGGGCATAATGCGTGCGATCATTCACACGATTCAGGGTTTTGGCAAAAAGAGAAATTCCATCAAAAAGCGGAACGAATTGTTTGGGATACTCTTCTCGTGATACCGGCCAGAGGCGCGTGCCGGAACCACCGCAGAGAATAACGGGGCGAATTTTAGCTAATAGCTTTTCGCCCAGTTCCATCGCTTAACTTTCTATGTTGCCACTCTTGACTCAGCAATAATCTTCCACATAGCACGCAGTAATTCCTCTATACCCATACCTGCCGCTGCCGAGATGGTATAGATCTTTTTGCCACTTGCCTTCTTCAATTCTTTGCTTTTCTTCTTAATTTCTTCGGGCGTGAGCGCGTCGCATTTATTCAGTGCTACCAGCTCCACTTTACAAGCAAGTTTTTCGCTATATTCATTTACTTCCGTGCGAATGGTGTGGTAGGCGCCTGCAACATCGTCCAGTGTGCCATCAACCAAATGCAGCAACACGCCGCAACGCTCCACATGAGCGAGGAATTTAAGGCCAAGGCCCACCCCCATATGCGCGCCTTCAATGAGGCCGGGGATGTCTGCGAGCACGAATTCTTTTTCGTCGATATACACCACGCCCAATTGTGGGGTGAGGGTCGTGAAAGGATAGTCAGCGATTTTTGGTTTTGCGCGTGAAACTGCGGCAAGGAATGTTGATTTTCCTGCGTTGGGAAGGCCGAGCAGCCCTGCATCGGAAAGAAGTTTGAGGCGCAGCCAAATCCACATTTCCTGGCCTTCTTCGCCGGGTTGCGCGTGTTTGGGGGATTGGTTGGTCGAGCTTTTGAAATGCGCATTACCCATGCCGCCACGGCCGCCTTTGAGCAAAATGATGCGATCGCCTACCTTGGTCATATCGGCAATCACGGTTTCTTTGTCTTCGGCGAGGATTTCGGTGCCGACAGGCACTTTGAGTATCATGTCGTTTGCGGCAAGCCCACTACGGTTGGCACCTTTGCCGTGTTCACCTTTTTTGGCTTTGAAATGTTGCTGGAAACGGTAATCGATCAGCGTATTAAGCGCGCCGACCGTTTCAATGATGATGGAGCCACCGCGCCCGCCATTGCCACCGTCCGGGCCGCCCATTTCGATGAATTTTTCGCGCCGGAAACTGACGCAACCGCCGCCGCCATCGCCGCTTCGCGCATAGATTTTAGCTTCATCGAGGAATTTCATGGATTTAACAGCCTAAAAAGTGAAGGCTCTCCATAAAGGATTACGGCACAAAAAGCAATCCCCGCGTGGGAGGACGCGGGGATTGCCGGACTGAAGTCACTAAAAGATTACTGAATAATCTGATCGAGCGACTGCAGTAACTGGTCGGCCACGGTGAGCAGTTTCGAGTTCGCACCATATGCCTGCTGGGCTACAATCAAATCGGTAAGCTGGGTCGAAAGATCCACGGTCGATTCTTCAAGTGATGAAGAAGTAAGCGACCCGGTGCCGTTCGTGCCCGCATTTACCGCAGTAGCAGTACCTGCTGCCTGAGTGATTTTGAATGCATCGCCTGAGACACCTTCCAAACCATTCGGATTATTGATTGAAATGAGCGGAATCTGGAACGCTTTCTGGCTCTGGCCGTTGCTGAAGCTTTCAATCACGAAACCATTCTGGTCAATGCTTACCCCGGTGAGTTCACCAGAAGAAGAACCGTTCTGCACCGTGTTAGTGGTGTTAGAAGTAGCGCTGAACTGGCTGAGTCCGTCGGTTTTGTTTTGTGAGCCAAAATTGAACGTTATGGTGCTTGCACCTGCTGCGCTGGTGGATGGACTCCAGTCAATGGTAACCTTGCCCGCAAGTCCCGCACTTACATTTGCAAGTGAACCATCGCCGTTGAAGGAAACCGTGCCTGCTGCTAACTGTCCTGCGGGAGTTCCTGCAGTGACGGTGACATCGCTTGCCGGTACGGCGTTAACTTCAACTGCCCAGGTATTGGTGGTAGAATCAATTTTAACAAAGTCCATTGCCAGCGTATGGCTTACACCGAGTGCGTCATATACCACCACGTCACTGGTAAATTGTGGCTTAATCGCGCCGCTTGCCATGTTTTTGCTGGAAATGTTCGAAGCATATTTCACCCCGAACTGGCCAGTATCATAGCCATTAGCGGTGGCGGTTCCAACGCCTTTATCTGCTGAAGTAAAGATAGCGCCGGTGGATGAAGTGAAACCTAATTCCTGAATCACGCTGCCGGTGTTAATCACAGCCGTATTGCCATTTGCCGCAGTGGCGATGGCGTTATCGCTATCGGCAAACTCAATGGTGTTTTCCGGATTGCTCGCATTGATGCTGATACTTGCAGCACCTGTTGGATCAGTGATGCTTGCAGTTAAACCCGCAGTGCTATTGATTTGGGTCTCTAGGTTGCTCAAATCGTCAAAGCGTTTGGTGTTTGAGCTGATGGTAGATGCTGCCGGTACATTGGAAAGGCCAAGTTCAGAAACCCAATCGATTCCGAGTTTACCGTTAGTACCTGATGCATCACCATTGGTAAAGGTAACGCCTTCATTAGCATCGGTTGCGCCTACATAGAGGCGGTTATTCACGATACGCGCATTGTAAGAGGTGGTGGCGTTGATTGCCTGCACCAAAGTATCCAAGCTGTTGAATTGCCCAGAGCTTGTATCAGGCGATCCGGCCACATAAGTAAAGGTGGAAGTAGAGCTGCTGGTTCCGGAAATCTGGAAATCCAGAGCGCTTGCGCTAAAAGGTGCCGTGGTGGTAGTGGCAAGGAAAGCGTCTGCGGTGGTAGTTGCGTCCAGAATATTGCCGGCAAAAGGATAGGTGCGGTTAGCAACCGAAGCCGTGGTGCCGCCACCTGTTACACCACCTGCGGCAATAGCAGTGGTAGTGATAGTGAAAGAAAAGTGAGTGGAATCGATAACGTTTATATTAGAATGAGGGCCATTTAGTAAGCTTGCTGGGATTCCATCAAATCCGGCGGCATTTTCTATGTTCACCGTTTGTCCGGTTCCATAGCCATGCGCTGAAGGTGTTGTCACGGTAATTGTGCTGGTGCCACCTGCTATTGCTGCCGTATCTGTAAATGAACCAGACGGCAAATCAAATGTCTTTACTGCTGGTGCAGCAAGCGCGATACCTATTCCGGTTCCACCTCCACCTGCCACTGCTGAGGTCGAGGTGCCGGCAGACGTATATTGAATAGTGCCGTTTGCGCCACCGGTTACTGCGGTAATAGTATATGTCCCATTAATCTGAGGTGCAGTAAAACCACCCACTGCTGAGGCACCGGTTATGGTAACGGACTGTCCTACAAAATAATTATTGTTAGGAGCTGCAAGGGTCACGACATGACCTGACCCAGTCGTTGTAACAGGATTTACCTGGTTTATATAAGTAGTGTTATCGCCATTACCGGCTGCGGTTGCTTCGGTAATATTTTTACCGATAGAAAATCCGCCGTAAGTAAATGCCGTAGCAACAGGTGTCTGGTTATTAGCGGTAGTAGTAACGGTAAAGCTGTCGCCGCGAACCATTCCGCTATTTGGAACATCCGCATCATATTCATTGCTTGCAAGTAAATCAGTTGCGGTATTGCCAAGATTGTTGGCGCTGTTTTTATCAAAATTTACGGTTTCACCGGAACCAAGCAATACAGGTTGGCTTGCATTAAGGTTAGCGGTGAGCGCAACGGTAGAAGTAGCGGTTGCCGCACCGGAAGAATTGCTTGCGATGGTAACGGTCTGTAAAGAAGAAGGGTCAGAACTGTTGGTGCTGTTTACTTTATTACCGCTGCTATCGAGCAACCAGCCCTGCAGGAACAATCCGTTAGAGTTAACGAAGTTACCGGCAGAATCCTGAGTGAAGGAACCGGAGCGTGTATAGAGTAACTGACCAACCCCTGCGGCGGCAGCTGTGTTTACGGCAAAGAAACCTGCGCCGGATATGGAAAGATCGGTGCCTGAAGAAGTGCCTTGCACAAGACCTTGTTTGCTCACTAGCTGCTGGTTATTGCTGATAACGCCACCCGGAGAGAATGATGAGCTTCCCGATGGTACTACGAGCGTATCAAAAGCTGCAGAGCTTTCTTTATAACCGATCGTGTTTACGTTCGAGATGTTATTGGAAATAATACTGATTTTATTTGACTGCGAATCTAAGCCCGATACGCCTGCAAATAATGCTCCAAATAAACCCATAAAAATTCTCCTAATGTTAGTGGTCTGCTCAAGTTGTTTAAGTAAAAATAGTCCTGTTGTTTAACTCGTTGGTGTCGTTGTTGTTGGAGGTACGCTGGTAGTCTGTGTGCCCGGGAGATTGGTCACGCTGGTTACATTGGCTTCTGGTATGCTAAGTGAGCCGATATTTAGAACGACCGATCCGTTGCTGATAGAAGCAGAATCCACCGTGCCAGTGACGTAAGGAGTTGCTGTAATGGCATTACCTGCGGAGCCAACTGCTTTCACTGCTATGGTGTACACGCCGTCTGGCTCAGTTGCGCCGGTGAAGCTGTTTGTGCCATCCCAAGAAACCGGATTATTGCCGGCGTTAGTGCTGCCGGTGCCTTCAAACACGATATTACCGTTGCTGTCGCTTATAGTAACATTTGCCGCAGTGGCAGCGCTTGGAAGTGTATAGCCGAATGTCGCTTTACCATTGGTCAGTGCGCCGGAATTGCCGGTTGCGGTAATATTGGTGCCGATGAATGAAGATGCTGAGCTTACCTGGCTCGCCTGTGAGTTAGTCACTAGCTGCTGGAGCAACGTATTGCTCTGCACCTGTTGCTGTACCCCGGCAAATTCTACCAGCTGCTGGGTAAATTGGTTCGAATCTACAGGGCTGGTCGGGTCCTGATTCTGAAGCTGAGTAGTAAGCAGGGTAAGAAAAGTGTTAAAATCACCAGCAAGACTTGGTGCTGCGGTGCCGGTGCTGCTTGTTGCTGCTGCCGTTGAACCTGCGATACCTGATAATAAACCCATAAAACTCACTCCTATTATTTAAACTCTTATGTCTAAACCTTGTTTCGTCGTTACATGATATGAAGCAATTGTCGTGCCAACTTCCAGATCGTCTGGAGCAGTGGTTTGCGCCACATGGGTATAGCCGCCTTGGGGCTGGCCGGAATTACGCCCATCCTGCTGTTGTCTAAGGTTAAAGCTGAGGCTACCCGAATCAGTTTTAATGCCCAGATTGCGCAGCGCCGATTCCAGCGATTTGGCTTCATTTTGCAGCATGGAAAGCGTCTGGCGGTTATCGGCAGTCACCGTAACGCCGGTTTTGCCATCCGTGCCCGTTACCATGCGCACATCTACCTTGCCGAGATTTTCCGGGTCAAGTTGCACGCGTATCTGGTTGGCATTACTGTTCAGCGCCGTTTTTATCTGCACGAGCACTTGATCGGAAACCGGTGTCTGCGGTGCAGCGGCGGTATTTAAGAGTTTCACAAATGGGCTACCCTGAGCCTGCTGGTTAGCAGCTATGCCAAAGTTAGCTTGGGTGGCATTAGTGCTGTTCGCTGCATTAGTAGTATTGTTATCAGTAGAATTCTTTGAACCTGGCAGAGGATTTTGTCCCGGGGTGATGATTGCCAGAATTTTTTCAAATGTAGCCTGCAAAGAAGTAGCTGCATTATTCGTGATATTGGGCAGCGGGATATTGTTTGCGTTATTTGTATTGGCCGCTGATTGCTGATTGCCGGAATTAGTCTGACCTGAGTTGGCTTGACCGGAATTGGTTTGCGGTGTCTGCGCAGCAGATGCGTCATTTTTAACCGACTGCAAAAGGTTGTTTAAAATAGCATCGAATTTGCTGTTTGTATTCGTGGTATTTGCAGTAGTGGCGGCAGCAGCGTCGGTTGCAGAAGTATTAGTTGCATCTATTTTAGTTTCAAGCAGCTGAGAGAGTTTGGCAAGCACGTCAGCAAGCGCAGAAGCGCCTGAAGAG
This sequence comes from Alphaproteobacteria bacterium, assembly GCA_013288335.1. GTDB lineage: Bacteria > Pseudomonadota > Alphaproteobacteria > Rickettsiales > JABCZZ01 > JABCZZ01. Next base: position 39,373 of record JABDCC010000002.1, on the reverse strand, counting down.
GAGCCATCTGTCACTGAGCCTATAGCATTTGCATCCGTGGCCGTATTTGTTGTGGCGGCTGCATTGGTTTGTGGGCTTAACTGCTGCAAGATGGCGGTTAATTGTGCGAGTGCTTGCGATAAAAGCGCATCCTTTGAGTTTGTATCGCCCGAAGAAGATTTCGCAGTAGAATCGGTGTTGCCATCGCTACCTGCTGCGGCTGTTGTAGCAGCAGTAGAAGTTGTAGCGGTTTGCGCGGAAGCGGTTGCCTTCTGTAAAAGTTCCTGCAGGATTTGCTGCAGCTGATTTAATATATTTATGTCCTGCGCCGATAATGCCGTAGCAGGCTGGCTATTTGCGGATGAAGTCGTCTGAGTAGGGTTGGTGCTTTGCGTTGTATTGGTAAGTGTTTGTGTCTGCGCTAGCAACACTACCGCCGCGATGTTATTGGTAGCATCGGTTGCAGCGGCATTATCTGATTTTGTGTCTGATTTTTGAGTATTTACCGATTTTGCATTTGCAGAAGTTGCGGCAGATGAAGTCGAAGAAGTCGCATTTGATTTCTGTGTATTATTACTATTAGTGCTATCCAGCAATTTACTGAAATGAGAGCTACCATTATTATTAGTATTGCTCGATTGATTTGCAGAATTATTTGCCTGAGTCTGTCCGGTTTGGTTTGAAGCCTGATTAGAAGCTGAGTTTGAATTCTGATTTGCGGATTGGCTATTTGCAGATTGACTTGCAGTGTTCTGTGTAGAGTCAGAGGAAGCGGAATTATTCTGATTAGTCGTCGCATCTGCCTGCGGCGCGCTCTGCGATGGTGACGGAGCGGGCGCTGGGGCAGGGACGATGTTGAGAATGTTTGAAATATCAGAAGTCATTTGAATTTTGCTATACTTAATTAAACTCCCTATCATTAAGCAAGCGACGTGCCAATTATTTAATATACTGATAATTATGATATATTTTAGTTAGTGGCAAACTATTCTTGGCTGAGTATTGGTTCGTTGACGTGCCAGCAAACACGAATGGCAAAAACTGCCTAGCCTCTAAATCTGCGTCATTAATCCGTCTTGATTTTACGTGCGAGTGCGCGCGGTACGAGCAGTACCATATCGCCGCCGGATTTCATGCGTCCGGCAAGCTCTTCGGCAGCGTAGCCTGAGCCAAAGAAAATATCGCCGCGCTTAAGCCCGCGTATGGCTCTTCCGGTATCCTGTGCGATCATCAGTTTGCGCTGGATAGTGACGGGCGCTTCCGGAGTTTCCGGCAAAAGCGTATCAATAAACACCGGCATACCGAGCGGAATGAAGCTTGAATCTACCGCGAGCGAACGCCCAGGAGTAAGCGCTACTTTTTCGGCACCAAACGGCCCGCCATTCATTTCCTGGAAAAATATATAAGAAGGATTCGCCCACATCACATGCCACATGTCGTTGGGGTGATCATACAACCATTGGCGAAGCACCGGCATGGTGATGTCTTTTTTATCTAAGAGTTTTGCATCGGAGAGCACTTTGCCAATCGCAACGTAAGGCTGGTTATTGGTACCGGCATAGCCCACATGGATGATTTCACCGCTTGGAAGCTGTATGCTGCCGGAGCCCTGAATATGCATGAAGAATAGCTGCACCGGATCATCAACATATGCGATTACCGGAACCTGACCTTTTAAAATACCGAGGTCAATTTGCGCGCGCGTATATGAAGCATCCTTTGGGTCGGGTAATGTGTATATAGGGTACACATAAGGGCGCGCTTGTGTGCGTGAGCCATTTAAGAGTGGTTCATAATATCCGGTAAGAAGCCCGCTGTGGTTTTTGCCATTACCGGTGATTTTCATGGCGATGAAGGATTCCTCAAAGAAATCTTTGGCGAGCGCACTATCACCGCTTGGGACGATTTTTGCCCTGCGGCATACATTTTTCCAGACACTTACTGGCGCAAGCATTTCACCCTGACCCACCGCATCTGTGTCTCTCATGAGCGCAAATGCACCACAGGATTTCATAAAGGTGGCAAGGGCTTCGGCGTGATTATCACTATCCCAGCCAATTATTTTTTTAAATGCTATGGGTTTGAGCGATAACTTATCGGGGCCCGGAGGTGCTTCCGTGCAGGCGGCGGCTATCAGAGAAAGGGCAAGTAATATAATCAGTTTACGCAGCATATATTTTTGTTCTTATCGGCTCTATGTTGCTATGATTTTCCAGTTTGGATCACGCGAGGATGTATCGCGTTCAAACGTCCAAACATCGATTGCTTTTTCGACGTTAGAGGGTGAGCCGCTCACTATATTTTTATCTTTGTCGCGCATGATACTCATTTGTTCGCTGGTAAATTGTATGGTGATATGGGCCACCTTACCCTGCATGGCTGCATCGGTAATATCCGTCGCAAGGATAGAAATAAGGGTAGTCTCACGTTTAGTACCGCTTGCAGCGTTCGCGTCTATTTCTTCGGAAAAATGCTGGAATCGTTCTGGCGAAAGCAGCGCGCGTAGTTTTTCCTTATCACCTTTTGAAAAGGCCTCCACTATCCATTCGAAGGCAAGTTTTGCGCCGGCAATAAACTCGGTGGTGCTGAAACTGGGGTCGGCCTTGCGTATTGCCTGCAAGCCATCGGATACGGGTTGGTTATTCTGAAGCTCCATCGGAACCACTTCTTCTTCGGAAGGTTTTTTGACGATGATGCTTGGTTGTGGCTGTCCGTTTACCGGAGCTATGTTACCTCTGGTGGCATTTTTCCAGATGTCGCGCGGATCGATTCCCATATTGCGCCCAAGCATGGAGCGCAGGCGAAATGCTACAAATATTGCAATAAGCCCTAAAAAGATGATATCGCCGTACTGAAAACTATCGTTCATAATTCTGATGATTTACAAAAAAATACTGTTATACACATTTCTGAAGTGAGTCGTGAAAGCTAACATAAAACAAATTTACGGGCAAGGAATCATATGGCAGGCCAGTCTCAGGGTGAAAAATCACAGGGTGAAGAAGCGTCGCCGCGCTTTCTTATTAAAGGGCAATATATAAAGGATTTATCCTTCGAAAACCCGCATTCGCCTCATAGTTTGATTGCCTCCGAAGATAAACCAAAAATCGAAGTAAGTGTCGATTTAAAAGCGCAGCGCTTTGACGAGCAACATTTTGAATTAATTATGCATCTTGCCGCCCGCGCTATGGGGCCGAACAGTACTTTGTTTTTGGTGGAGCTCGATTACGGTGCGATTGTGCAGTTGATGGGCATTCCGGAAGATCATATAGAGCCGCTTCTGTTTATTGATTGCGCGGCGATTTTATTTCCGTTTGCCCGCCGCGTGTTAGCTGATGTTACCCGTGATGGTGGCTTCCCGCCTATGATGCTGGAACCTATTGATTTTAGAACTCTTTACGCCCATAATAAACAGCAGGCTGCATCTGGCAAATGACCCCCATATTCCGCCGCTTCGTGACGTCATCAGGCGTTACGAGTTGTTTGCGCGAAAATCACTGGGACAGCATTTTCTGCTCGATGGTAATATCACCGATAAAATAGCGCATTACGCAGGCGATCTGGAAGGTATCAATGTCATTGAAATCGGCTCCGGCCCGGGTGGCCTCACGCGCTCATTGCTTAAAACCAAAGCCACGTGCGTCTATGCTGTGGAAAAAGACGAACGTTGTATTGCTGCCATCAAAGAGTTGCAGGATGTTTACGGTGAAAGGCTCATTATCATTGCCAAAGACGCACTGAAATTTTCTATTCCTGAAAACGTTGCCGCGCCGCGCGCGATCATTGCAAACCTTCCATATAACATCGGCACGCCGCTGTTGTTTAACTGGCTTGACGATATTGCCCGTGACCCCAAAGCTTATAATTTCCTGACATTGATGTTCCAGAAAGAGGTAGCCGAGCGGCTTTTTGCCGAGCGTGACACCTCTGGCTATGGGCGTTTGGCAGTGATGACCCAGTGGCTCTGTGACGTGGAACATGGTTTTGATCTACCGGCAAACGCCTTTACCCCGCCGCCAAAAGTGACTTCAAGCGTGGTGATACTTACACCGCTTGCAAAGCCGCGTTATCCGGCGGAAAAAGACGCGCTTGAGGCAACGCTTGCGGCAGCATTCGGCCAGCGCCGCAAAATGCTGCGCTCGGCGCTTAGCACCATCAGTAATAAGGCTGAAAGCTGGCTTGTGGCTGCAAACATTGACCCCACCCGTCGTGCGGAAACACTGAGTATAGAAGAGTTTTGCGCACTCGCGAGGTTGCTTGGGGATTATAGAGCGTAAGTTTTCAGCGTTGCCAAATCGTTTTTTATCCTTATAAGCAATAGCCACACGGATTTTAAGTGCCCTGGTGGTGGAATTGGTAGACGCGCTAGACTCAAAATCTTGTATCCGCAAGGATGTGTCGGTTCGAGTCCGACCCGGGGCACCATAATTTAGGATCTACATTGCACACATCGCTTAGCAAAAGTTCAATCGCATTAGCCATAGGTCTTTCGGGACTGGCGGGCTATGTCGATGCGATTGGGTTTTTGGAGCTCAAAGGCTATTTCGTGTCCTTCATGAGTGGCAACTCCACGCGCATGGTGGTGGAGCTCGTCTCCGGTAATACCCCGCACGCCACTTTGGTCGCCGGAATTATTTTCTTTTTTGTGCTTGGTTCCATGATCGGTACGTTTGTCAGTCGCCTTGCCGATCCTTCGCGCCAATCGTTCAATGTGTTGCTGTTGGTCACCTTACTTCTGATGTCTGCGGCCTTCCTGAATAATAATGGGCATCCTGCCATCGCCATCGCATTCATGACGCTTGCCATGGGTGCAGAGAATGCGGTTTTCCAGCGCAATGGCGACGTTATGGTCGGGCTTACCTACATGACGGGAACGCTGGTAAAAATTGGCCAGCGCATTGCCGATGCCGCACTGGGCGGTGATAAACTCGCGTGGCTGCCTTATGTGTTATTATGGCTGGGGCTTATAATGGGTGGCGCAACCGGTGTAATATTTTTTCAGTTAATTGATCTTGCAAGCATCTGGATTGCGGTTTTCTGGGCAGCGACGCTCACCTTTACGATCAAGTTTTTTCCAATTCAATATTCCTGATTTTAAAACATCATCTCATGGCCGATTTCGATATGGAAACCGAAAATCCAGGAATCTTTGACGCCGGGGCTGGCACTGGGATTGACGATATATTGCACATCAGGCTGTATGACTAAGACATCATCAATGATCGTTGCGCGGTAGGTTAGTTCATAATCCATTTCGTTGCTTTGCGCCGGTGTTCCGGCTGCGGCTTCTGCTTCCTGATATGAATTACTGTTATGAGCAATGTTCCATGCAAAGCCCAGCTGATCTGAGCCACGACTTGGAATTGGCCCTGTGAAGTTTACGCCTACATCAAGCGTGCGGTCAAATTGATTGATGTCGCCGTTGCCGATACCGACATTCGCAAACCCGTCTATTCCTCTTCTGCCTTGTATAGTATAGAGACGTTTGTGAATACCGGCGTAAGCGCCCTCATTGTCGGAATCCTGACGCGGGTTACCATTGATATCCACCACGGTTTGATCAGCAAAAGTACCGGTATAGCGCCATAGGCCCAATAGAATCTTGGTGTGATCATCGGGATGATAATAGCCTTCGCCAATTATCAACGCGCCGTTATTGTGATTGATATTGATGGTGTTTTCTCTTGGATGATCGGGGTTGTCCGGTACACCATCCACTACTGCTGCCTCTACTGTCCAGGCCTGTGCATTATCGAGCCTTTGGCGCACGCGTGTGCCAAGCGAGGTATTTGGGAAAGTAGACGGCCCGTTGCGCCCGGATTGATCGAGCACCGAATTCCAGCTATAGCCGCTATTGAAAAATAATGCGGCACTATCAAGTTCATCAAAATCCGTATTGAGATCGAACAAACCAGTCATAACGGATGTTTTTCCGTTAAAGAAATCCTGATTATACCAGGCCTGATAAAGCCGGAAAATTTGTGGTCCAATAGAATCTATAGGGCTCACTTGCTGAGTGGCACCGGTAAGTGAATCAGCCGACCGCCCATTGTTATAGAGCCCATCAAGCATAAAAGTAGCGCCCGTCCAGCCGAATTTCTTTTCCGCATCAAATGCAAGAGAAAGATCTATATTATCGATATTAGTAGTTGCTTGTTTCAGGCCGCCACTTGCGTTGTACCATTCTTCGCCGGTGTAAAGCGCTTTTAGCTCAAACGCTGGCTCTGATACTGGTTCCGCCGCTTTTTCTGCTGGTTTTTCTGTTTCCTCGGCGCATACAACATATGCGGATAAGATCACACTTACCGTTATTATAAAAACACCGCGTTTTTTAAAATAATGATCGGTCATAATTTTACGCAGCTCTTACCCCGTCCAGAAATAATTTAACCTGTTGGTTCAGCATTTCAGACTGTTGTGAAAGCATCTGCGATGCGCTTAGAACTTCGTTTGCCGCATGATTAGCATTCGATGCGCCTTTAGTGATTTCGGAAATATTACTGGTGATGTTTTGCACGCCTTGAGAAGCGTGTTGCATGTTGCTTGCGATTTCCTGTGTGGCAGTCGCCTGTTCCTCTACCGCCGAAGCAATGCCGGATGAGTATTGGTTAACATTACCAATAGCATCGTTGATTGCACTCAATACCCCCACTACTTCTTGCGCTGCATGTTGTACGTTTCCTATCTGTTTGGCAATTTCCTCTGTAGCTTTGGTGGTTTGTCCTGCCAGGTTTTTAACTTCCGAGGCGACCACCGCAAATCCTTTGCCGGCATCGCCAGCGCGCGCTGATTCGATTGTCGCGTTAAGGGCAAGCAGATTGATCTGCCCGGCAATATTCTGGATCAAATCGAGAATACCGCTAATTTGTACAACGGCATCGGAAAGCGCCTGCGTGGTTTTATCTGCCTGCTCGGTTTGTTTTACGGTTGCATTCACCAACACCGTAGATTTGGAAATCTGGCTGGCTATTTCCCTGACCGAGGCAGACATTTCTTCTACAGCTGCTGATACGCTCTGCACATTGCCGGAAGTTTGCTCGGATGCTGCAGCGGCCGTTCCTGATTGCGTGCTTACATTAGCGACGGTTTTTTGCATATCCTCAGCAGTCTGATATAGCTCAGTTGCGGCGGAAGATACAGTGGTAATTATACCCTGTATCCCGGACTCAAAATCTCCGGCCAATTTGTGCATCATAGTCTTCTTTTCTATTTCCGCGTTTATTTCCATCTGCTTTTGTTCTTGCTCCATACGTTCTTTTTGCAAGGCGTTTTCTTTAAATACTTCCAGCGATTTTGCCATTTCACCAATTTCGTCGGAGCGTTTCGTGCCTTCAATGACAACGGTGTTGTCTCCTCCCGATAATCTTTTCATACTCAATGTTATCCGAATGAGGTAACGCAACACCGTGCGCTCAAACATAACCACCATCAGGATGCTGATTATCGCTGCTATTCCCATAGCTATCGTGCCATTGCGTATTGAAATTCCTACAAAGTTGTTGGCATCATCGGAGGCGGCATCACTTTCTTCTGACATGCCATCAACCAATGCATTCAATAACTTGTCTGATTTGAGATAGACAGACTCACCTTGTTTATTAAACAATTCAGCCGCTTGAGCTAAAAATTCTGCATGCGCGGGAGAATCATACTGGCGCGAAACAGGTAGCAATTGTTTGTTTATCGTAAGGTACTGATTCCAGACATCAATAAATTCGTTTACATGCTTTTTTTCCTTACTGGAAATATCGCTATTTAAAAATTTCTTTATCCAGTCGTCTATTTCAGCTGCATATTTCTTCATTTGAGCTTCATGTGTATCTTTTGTCTGAGAGTCGGTAGAAAGGACATGTGAAGCTTCTTCTACCCTGAACTGTACAACATCACCGTCAATATCCTGAAGCAGCCGCAACTGCGGGGTTATATCCACACTGATATGATTTATATCGTCTTTAAGTTCTTTTAGATTGTTATTGCCATAAAGCGCAAGAGCACAAATCATTGCAAAGAATAAGGCAAAAACGATGCGGAGTTTTGCTTTTACCGTGGTGAAGCTTTTCATAATTCTCTTGCTCATAATTTCTGTTTTTCGTTATAATTTTATGCACTACTTATCCGTGTATAGTCAACTTGTTATTCATATGCCGGAATTTTTTTTATTAATATATAATATTGAGGTTGTTAGTTGTGTATCATACTGGGAATATTTATTTTATTGAATACATAGCGCAAATAATATAGCAGTTTAATGCTTTACAGTAAAATACAACTATAGATTTAGGAGGATGATTATGCGCGTTACTAGATTATTAATATTTGTTGGACTCATTGCGGCTAATATGTTTGCGTGCGAAGTAAAAGCAGAAGATGTTTTCGCTGGTTGGGATGATTGCAAAAAGGAAACCGGCGTATGGTGTTCAGACGCAAAAGGCGATGAAGAAATTTATGCTTGTCTGCTCAAGCATGATTCATCGCTTTCTAAAAAATGCGATGAAAAAGATGTAACGCCTTACGAGACTAAAACGGGTAAGCCGCATTAATATTTAAGAGAATTGCTACCTCTTCTTGAGCCAGTATAGGAGAGGTAGTTAGATTCTTTGAAGCGTATCTAAGTAATAAGAAAAATCGGAGGGTTTGAAAGGTTTTGCAATAAAGCCTTGTGCGCCGGAAGCGAGGCATTTTAAAATGATCTCTGGATTTTTATCCGACGAAAACATTACGACAAAAGCTTTGGCATTATTGCTTAAAATACTGGCGAGTACATCAAATCCATCATGCACATCGTCGTGGTAATGAATATCGAGAAAAATAATATCCGGATTTAAAACTATGTTATTTGCAATCGCTTCGCGCGAATTTGCGGTAGTAATGACGGTACCAAATTGTTTGAGGTTATTGGCCAGTATTTTATTGGTCATTTCCTCATCCTCAACAATCAGGATTGTAATGGTTTTATCGGGTTTTTTGGTTGGCTGGGTCGCGGAATCTATACCAAATAATTCAGCTATTTGCGCCCAGGAAGCTGATATATCCTTTATCCACAAGGAAGATACAGGCTCTCTTGCTGGAATACAGGCCGCCTTTGATCCCAGTATGATACATGCATCGCTGTCATTCTTTATAACGAATATATCGGGATTGTTTTCAGCAATTGCCTGTGCCATCTCACCGGGCGCGAAGCAAAGGTAGTGAAATGAAACGCCTCTCCAACTCATCGGATCGCGTGCGATAGCTTTGAGCGCGCTTTGCCACGCAAGATGGTTATTCAGCATGAGTTCCTCTGATGTAAGAATGAAATTATTTATCACTCATGCGATGGGGTATGTAATTTCCGCTCGCAGGGTCATAATCGTAGCGAATACTGGAAGGATCTTCACTGCCAGCGGCGGGCTTATCGCCATTTTGCATATATAGCGGAGTTTTGTCATCCGGATCATTAAATGCGGGAGCATTGCTGCCATTCATGCTTTTGTCGTCTAAAGAATATGCAAGTGCATACTGCGCTGGTACAACGGCAAACATCAGGGCGATACAGGTAAAATGAAATATTTTCATGGTTAAGGCTCCTTCCCATTTTAGCCGAAAGTAACACATACCTTATAATATTACCATTTATAACTATGTATAATTTATATGCATAGCGTCAATATCCTGGAAGGTTGCAGATTTTTAATCTTCTGTACTATGTATCGTAATGAAGCAGAGTGTAGGGTTTTATTATCCAGCGATTCGGATAAATTTATTAACCAGAAATAAGGGATATTTATGAAATTGTATTTAAGTGCATTGCTGTTATGTTTGACACTCAGCGGATGCGTAATCGTTCCGGATGGTCCATATGAACACCGGGATCATTATTACGAACATGGTTGCTATCGTTGCTGGCATTAATAACTAAAAGGGAAATAACATGCTAAATACCAAAATGAAACAAGTAGCATTTTTGGCAGTAGGGGTCTCCTGCATGTTGCTTGCAAGCGGATGTATAGTGCAAGATACACATCAACCCCCTCCGCCTCCGCACGCAGTCTATGTACAGACACCGCCACCGGCTGATATCGTTGAATATCAATCACCACCGCCGGATTCTAGTCCGTATTGGGCTTGGCAAAAGGGGCATTGGCGCTGGAACGGTCGTGCTTATTACTGGACGCCAGGTCACTGGGTTCACCGTCCGCCGCATTACACCATGTGGGTTGCTCCTCACTGGGAGGCCCGTGGCAATGGTTGGTTCTTCATCGAAGGCCATTGGCAGTAGAGTTTTAGTACTGTGAAGTTTTAGAAGCCCTGATCTTAAGCGAGGTCAGGGCTTTTGAATGCGGAAATTTATTTACTAAAATCCACACATTCCAATGGGCAGAAAATATGGGTGGGACTCACATCATCTATAAACGCATTGCATCCCACATGATATTTAAGTAATTCACATTCAGATTTTCCGGTTTTGATTTTTGGTGGGAAACTTTTCATTTCTATTGGATCCATATCATCCTGATATGCCTGTATGCACAGACAACTCTTTACTTTTAGGGATACATTTTTCAGATATTGTGCTTTGTGACGAACAAAAGTTTTTTGATATTTAATGGACTCATCACAGAGTTCACATAAGGTCTGGCGATTTCTATCTTCATAAGGCGCTATACCATCAATTTCTTGTGCGGTAAAATCATGTGGGCAAATACGTTCACGGGCCTCTTTTAGTTTAACTTCATCACCATGTTCTCTGAGTAATTCAAGCAGTTTAATATTCGCATCCGTTGCTTGAGAAGCAATACCAGGATCTGCGAAACTTGCAGGTATATATAACCATACAACCATTGCCAACGTTATAAAAATATATCTCGGAAAGTATTTCATTAACTTACCATTCTTTTTATTTCAGATGCAGCGCGCAGATGAGAGTAAATAACCGGCGAGCAGTTTCACTATCCATCGTCACTTTTTCTGCCATCAATTCACTAATGAGTTCAGCGCCTTCATTGTGCAATCCGCGGCGGCTCATATCAATGGCTTCAATGCGTGGCATATTACCGGACTTCACCGCGTCAAAATAACTTTCGCAGATAAGAAAATAATCCTTAATGACGCTGCGAAAAGGCGCGAGTGTGAGTGAGACAACAAGCGGTGATTCTAGAGTGCTGGAATTTGCCGTGAAGGTAACACGGTTTTCAGCGGTACTTAAGGTAATATCATAAGGACCTTCCGCATGTTTACCATCCCCATCTTTTATGGCGAAATGGTTCCATTCAATAAGGTCGGCAATCGCGACATTGCGCTCGTACTCGACTTCCGGTGTACGGGTTTTTATGGTTATACCATCTAATGTAATTGAGGCGATGTGAGGTGTTGTGGTCATAGACGGAGCTTTATGGATAACTGATGTGCCGTTAAACCCTCAGTCTCTGCAAGCAGGGCTGCATCTTCACCAATTGCGAGAATCGATTTTTCATTACAGCCCATGATCGATGTGCGTTTAATAAAATCAAAAACCGAAAGCCCGGAAGAAAAACGCGCGGTGTGCGAAGTCGGCAGAACATGCGAAGGGCCAGCGATATAATCACCGATCGCTTCCGGCGTATGACGACCAAGAAATATGGCACCAGCATGGCGGATATTTTTCATCAATTCCTCGGGCTTTTCGACGGCCAGTTCCAGATGTTCCGGTGCAATGCGGTTTATAAGTTCAAACGCATTACCAAGCTCACGCACAATAATAATGGCACCATAATTTTTCCATGCGGCTTTTGCTATCGTTTTGCGCTTTAATTTTTTTAATAATTGTTCAACGGCGTTTTCAACTCTTTTGGCAAATATTTCATCATCCGTGATTAAAATGGCTTGTGCGAGCTTGTCATGCTCAGCTTGGGAGAGAAGATCGGCTGCAATCCATTCCGGTTTATTTTTGTTGTCGGCGACCACAAGAATTTCGGAAGGGCCTGCAATCATATCAATCCCGACCTGGCCGAACACCTGTCTTTTGGCCTCTGCTACGTAGATATTTCCCGGACCCACTATTTTATCAACGGCGGCAATTTTCTTGGTTCCGTAGGCAAGCGCTGCGATTGCCTGCGCACCGCCAATCGGATAAATTTCTGTAATCCCCGCGATATCGGCTGCTGCAAGCACAGCCGGATTAATGTTGCCGTCTGGCATGGGTACGACCATTGCAAGCCGCTTAACACCAGCTACCTGCGCAGGAATGGCATTCATTAAAACCGAGCTTGGATAGGCAGCGGTGCCGCCCGGAACATATAAGCCAACCGCATCAATTGCATTCCAGCGCCAGCCTAAAGTGATGCCATCACTGTCTTTATATTGTACGTCTTTGGGTAATTGCTTCTGGTGATAATTGCGTATGCGCTCTGCTGCATGTTCCAACGCACGTATCACTTCTTTATCGCAGGATTTTCTGGCCTTACTGATTTCTGCGGGCGTAATTTTCATTTTACCTGCAGTAATTTTTAGGCGATCAAATTTCTCAGTATAGGCGATGATTGCTGCATCACCTTTGGTGCGCACGTCTTCGATAATATTTTCAACAGTGACGCTTACATCCTTGTCGTTTGTTTCGCGCAAACGCAAAAATGCATTAAATTTTTTGGCAAAATCCTTGTCAGAAATATTTAAGCTATTCACCATTTGCTGTCGCCTTGAATTTAGCTACCCATTCGCCAATCTGACTGCTACGGGTTTTAAATGCCGTGCGATTTACAATAAGGCGTGAAGATACATCCGTAATTTTTTCCACTTCCACAAGCCCATTGGCTTTTAGAGTTGCGCCACTACTGACTAAATCGACAATACGCTGGCAAAGCCCAAGGCGAGGGGCGAGTTCCATAGCGCCGGAGAGTTTTATGCATTCGGCTTGCACACCGCGTTCGGCAAAATGGTTGCGTGCGATATTGGGGTATTTAGTGGCAACCCGTACATGGCTCCAGCGTTTGGGGTCATCGGTTTCGGCAAGTTCTTTGAGTTCGGCGACGGCCAGTCGGCATTTGCCGATTTCTAAGTCAAGCGGAGAATAAATATCGGGGAAATCAAACTCCATTAGCACATCACTGCCAGCAACACCAAGTTGGGCAGCGCCAAAAGCGACAAAGGTTGCCACGTCAAAGCTGCGCACGCGAATAATGGAAAGCTCGGCAACATTGGTTGAGAATAATAATTTTCTGCTATTTTCATCAAAGAAATCCGGCTCGGGCTTAATGCCGATACGGGTCAGCAAAGGCTGAAGCTCTTTTAAGATTCTTCCCTTTGGAACCGCTATCGTAATTTTATCGCTCATGATTTTATCCGCTCGATTTCTGCGCCGCACGCAGAGAGTTTTTCTTCCAAGCGTTCATAGCCGCGATCTAAATGATACACCCGGTTGATGATGGTATCACCTTTCGCTGCCAGCGCTGCGATTACCAATGAGACGGAGGCGCGCAGGTCTGTTGCCATCACCTCGGCACCAGTCAATTGTTTTGCGCCACGTATCATGGCAGAGGAGCCATGCACGTTAATTTTTGCGCCCATGCGGGTGAGTTCCGGCACATGCATGAAACGGTTTTCAAAAATAGTTTCCGTAATCATGGACGCGCCTTTTGCGACTGTCATAAGCGCCATCATTTGTGCCTGCATATCGGTGGGGAAGCCAGGGTAGGGCTGCGTCATCACATCCACGCCATTTAAGCCATTGTTACGCGTCACCCGCACACCTTTTGCGGTGGGTTTTATGTCAATTCCAGCTTCGGCGAATTTTTCTGCAACTGCTCCGAGTATCTGCATGCTAACGCCTTGCAACTCCACGTCGCCGCCGGTAATAGCAGCCGCTGCTGCATAAGTGCCTGCCTCGATGCGGTCGGCAATCACGCTATGTTCTGCACCATGCAACGCTTTTGTGCCTTGAATGATAAGTGTGCCGCTGCCAATTCCCTGAATGTTGGCGCCCATTTTTACAAGGCAATTTGCAAGATCAGTTACTTCTGGCTCACGCGCTGCATTGCGCAAGGTAGTTTCACCTTCGGCAAGCGTTGCTGCCATCATGACATTTTCGGTGCCTGTCACGGTCACAGTATCAAAAGTAATATCCGCACCTTTTAATTTGCCTTTTACAAACGCATTGATATAGCCGTCGGCAAGTTCAATCAACGCACCCATTTGTTCCAGGGCTTTTAGATGCAAATCAATAGGGCGCGTGCCGATGGCACAGCCTCCAGGCAGTGACACTTTCGCCTGACCAAAACGCGCAAGCAGTGGGCCAAGCACGAGCACGGAGGCACGCATGGTGCGCACTAGATCATATGGCGCAGTAAAATTAGTGATATTGGCGGCTTTTAAGCCAATGGTGCGGCCAAAGCCTGTGGCGCTCGCGGATTTTTCATCCATATGCAAAGTGGTGCCGTGCTGCACGAGCAGATTTGCCATGGTGATGACGTCAGCCAGATAAGGGATATTGGAGAGCTTGAGTTCTCCTTCGGTCAAAAGTGCAGCCGACATTAACGGTAATGCTGCGTTTTTTGCGCCGCTTATCGGTATAATTCCTTTGAGCGCATGACCGCCGCGTATGCGTATTTTATCCATTTTATGCCTTGAATATAAGAATTTAGGTCATGTTTATAGAGAACTGCACAAATAAAAGCAATATTAACCAAATCTTTAGGAATATTTGGCATAATCAGGTTATTAAATACTTAATTTGCAGATAATTATGGTTGATAAATTAGATAAATTCATACCACGCCAGGAATGGCTAATTAAGACACTCAATATTCTTGAGGGCAATTTCCGCGAGACGATGCCAAAAGAAGTGCGGCGTAAAATAGGTGCGCTCTATTGCATGGATGCGCGCTTTGATGAAATGCATGATTATAAAGGAACAAAAAACGGTGAAATTTATCCTTTGCGCCACCTGGCGGGTGCTCTTCCTCGTAGTGAAGCCGCTGACAGAGATTTTAAAGCATCGGTTGTATTACTTACCACAATGCCGACGGTGGAAGGCATGAGTATCACCGGCCATGAAGATTGCAAGGCGGTTGAAGCCTATTGCAACCATGTGCTGTTTCCAGGTGATCCACATAAAGATAATCCAGCGCGTTTTAAAGACGTGTATGATTTCTTTGACTCCGTAGTATCGCACGATTTCAAAGATGCGTTAAAACAGGCCTACGCTGGTAATGCCTCCATGTATGAGATACGCAAAATGGTGGAAAAAGCGATTATATTGCAATCATTGCGCAATTTTTATGATTACGAGTTAGGTGATAAGAAAGTGTCTGATCTGGTGAACGAGGGGACATGGTGGATACCTGCGGCCATACGCGGCCTGCCTGTGGACAATGGAAAATCACCGCTTGAAGTGTTTGATCCCAAGGCAAATGATTTCGTGCCTATCGAACAACTTGAGAAAGAGCTCTATCCAGTAAGCAATGGTATGTCGACTTCTGCTCGTATTATCGAGGATTATAAGCAATTAAATAAAAGGCAAGCGCTTGCAGTAAAACCTGCTGGTTCGCTCGTTATGAAAAAAGTGAATAAAGTGATAAACATTGCTGAACCGATGATGGAAGAACTTGATCACGCTATCGCCAATGCGCTTAATAATCTCACACAGATGAAAGGAGTATGACATGAGCAACCTCGACAAAATACTTCAGGAAAAGCAATGTGTGCTTGAACTAGTGGAAGGTATCGATGAACTCGATAATCCTTTATTTGCTTATGTGCTACTTAAGAAAAACAACCAGAAGCGTTTTCTGGATGCCACTAAAAAGGGTAATATTGATCTGGCAAAATTCGGCGTCGTGGTGGCCCATGGCAATGGGTCTCCCATTCCTGGTTTTGAGCAATTAGTGCTCGATGCTATTTTAAAAGTGTAGTTATCCCGCGTCTTGCCAATTCATCGGCGCGTTCATTCATCGAATCGCCGTTATGGCCTTTTACCCAGTGCCATTTTATCTGGTGTTTGGCCGCCATTTCATCCAGTTCTTGCCATAAATCGACGTTTTTCACAGGTTTTTTATCGGCGGTTTTCCAGCCGCGCTTTTTCCAGTCGTGAATCCACGTCATAATGCCGTTCCGCACGTAATTACTGTCGGTGTATAAATCCACTTCACATTTGCTTTTAAGCGCTTCAAGTGCCTTTATCGCGGCCATCAGTTCCATGCGATTGTTAGTAGTATCTGGTTCCCCGCCAAATATTTCTTTTTCGCGACCATTACAAACAAGTACCGCGCCCCAGCCACCCGGCCCCGGATTCCCCGAGCATGCGCCATCGGTATATATGATTACTTTTAAGGGATTAGTCATTACAGCCCATATTCCTTATGGTGTTTTACGCTGCGGTGGAAACGCAATTTTTTCAAATATTCTATCGGGTCTTTGGGTTTTACGATGGCGCCTTCTACCTGAAACAACCAGTCATGCGCGCGCGTCAAAAGAAAACGCAGTGCCGCGCCACGTGCGAGTATGGGAAGTGCGTGAAGTTCTGCATCTGATAATGGGCGCACTTCATTATAAGCCCTGAGCATCAATTTTGCCTTAGTGATGTTAAACTCCAAATTCTTTTCAAAGCACCAGGAATTCAGGCAAATGGCGAGTTCATAGACATAAAAATCATTGCAGGCGAAATAAAAATCGATGATGCCGGTGAGCTTGTCATGCGAATCATAAAACACATTATCGGGGAAAATATCTGCGTGAATGACACCACTTGGCAGATTCTTCGGCCATGCATCAGAAATCATTTTCATTTCATTTTGAAGTTCATTCGCAAGTCCCGGGGCTATTTCATCGGCCTGGTTAGAAATTTTATTGAGAATATTTTTCCAGCCATCCACGGAGAGCGAGTTTTTTCTACTGTATTTAAAATTTGCGTTTTTTAAATGCATATTGGCCATAGCAGCACCAAGCTCGCTCATATGTTCGGGCTGAATGTTGGTGGTGCTTTTGCCGAATAAAAAAGAAACCATAATCGCAGGTTTATCTTTTATGCGTTGAATAATTTTAGCATTTTTTGCATGTAACGGTTTGGGGGAGGGAAATCCTTTGAGAGCGAGATGCTCCATAAGCTCTGCAAAGAAAGGCAATTCCTCTTCTGCCATGCGTCGTTCAAATAAAGTCAGGATAAACCTACTGCCATCTTCAAGGGTGATGAGATAATTGGTATTCTCAACACCCGAGAGAATGCCCTCCGCCTCCTGCAAAGGCGGCAGATCATAAAGCGCAAGAAATTGCTTTATTTCGACTTCGGATAATTGTGTGTAAACAGCCATGCTATGGATATATCCTGCTTGACCTGATTCGTGCAACACCTAGAATGATTTTAAATAAGGAGAATTTGATATGACCGACATGCCAAAAATTGCACAGAAATCGCCTTACAAAATTGGGATTGAGGAAGGCAAGAAATATGCCTGGTGCGCATGCGGAATGAGCTCCACGCAACCATTTTGCGATGGTTCACACAAAGGCAGCGCATTTGCTCCGGTAGTTTTTACTGCGGAATCCACTAAAGACGCCTATTTTTGTGGGTGCAAGCAGAGCAAGAACGGCGCATTCTGCGACGGGACGCATAAGACGTTAGTTTAATTCTCTATACCCCGACAGCGTCAAAAACTCAGTGAATTGTTTTTGTTTCACCAAGCCCTCAAGCAATTTGCTGGCGCGGGTGAATAAAGCATCGTCGTAAGCATCCCCGGATTTTGCTTTTATTGTGGCGATTTCTTCGGGCAGCATCTGCTTGAATAATTCAAAAGTCACTTTGCGGCCATCATCGAGTTTTCCGCCCTCATGATGAATCCACTGCCATATCTGCGAACGTGAAATTTCAGCAGTGGCAGCATCTTCCATAAGATTATTTATCGGCACGCAGCCGTTGCCACCAAGCCACGCTGCGATGTATTGTAAGCCGACGCTGATGTTGCCACGCAAACCCGCCTCGGTGATTGTACCGGTTGGGATGGCAAGCAAATCCTTCGCGACGACATTTACATCTTCACGTTTTTTATCGAGTTGATTTTTGCCCGGCATAATGCGGTCAAACACCTCCATGGCAACAGGCACGAGGGCAGGGTGGGCGACCCATGTTCCATCATGCCCGTCACCGGCTTCACGTTCCTTGTCGGCTTTCACTGCGGCGATGGCTTTATTGTTTGCCGCCTCGTCATTTTTCACCGGAATAAATGCCGCCATTCCGCCCATGGCAAATGCGCCGCGTTTGTGCGTCGTTTTAATGAGTAACTGCGAATAGGAACGTAGAAAATGCGTGGTCATAGTGACCTGCACACGTTCAGGCAACACAAAGTCCGGACGTGAATGGAATTTTTTGATGAAGCTGAAAATATAATCCCAGCGGCCGCAATTAAGCGCGACGCAATAATCTCGCAGTGAGTAAAGAATTTCTTCCATTTGGAAGGCAGCGGGAATGGTTTCAATGAGCACGGTTGCTTTGATGGTGCCGTGGGTAAGCGCAAGCTTTTCTTCGGCAAAACTGAATACATCGCTCCAGAGTTCCGCCTCTTTATAATGCTCTAACTTTGGCAAATAAAAATACGGACCGGTACCGCGCACAAGCAGTTCTTTAGCGTTGGCGTAAAAATACAAACCAAAATCCAGCAACGCTCCCGGCACTTGCTCGCCGTCAACCGTCACGTGCTTTTCATCTAAATGCCAGCCACGCGGACGCACGATGAGCACTGCGGTTTGCTCATTGAGCTTATAATGTTTGCTCTCGGGACTCGTGTAGCTGATGGTGCGGTTGATCGCTTCGCTTAAATTTACCTGCCCCTGCACAACGGCTTCCCAGACCGGTGAAAGGGAGTCTTCAAAATCGGCCATGAATACTTTGGCGCCGGAATTCAGCGCATTGATGACCATTTTGCGCTCCACTGGCCCGGTGATCTCCACGCGGCGGTCAAGCAAATCATTGGGGATAGGTGCAACCTTCCAGTCGCCCGCGCGTATGGATGCAGTCTCGGGCAGAAAATCAAGCAGCTTGCCATTATTGAGTTCCGCCGCAACTTTTTCACGTGCTTTTAAAAGTTCATTGCGGCGTGCGGTAAATTTGCGTGCAAGCTCTGCCACAAATTCGAGTGCTTCGCGCGTAAAGATACGCTCACACCCAACGACATAAGCGCCGCTGATGCTCATGCCTTGTGGGGTGGGATAAGTATTGACGGATTGTGCGGCGGATAATGACATAGCTTCCTCATATATAACGTGAAGAGGAGATATTATATCCGCGCTGCTAAGAAAGCAATGTTGAGACTAACTTTTGACTTGTTCAATTCTTTTGCGAAGTTTTTCATCAGCCGGACTTTGCATTACTGGGCTAGGTTTTGTAGCAAAATATGACAAAAGATTACTATTTACCCATCCCAAAGAAATTAATTTAGAAAGGCCGTTCTCATTAAATTTTACCTGTATTGCCTCAGAGTTTTTCACTGGCTCTATATAATAACCTGCATTAGAAGTATCAAATGCGGCATCTCCTGGCGTAAATTTTTTAAATCCATTTTTTCCGAGCGTATAATCAACACCGGCTTCTTTTATGTGAAGGGGAAGGGTGCGTATATAATGAAAGGTTTCTTCTTTTATCTTTACATTGCCGCCTGAAAATTCACCGCTCGTACCCATAAACTCTCTCCTGAATGGATTTATACACTGCCTTAATCTATCACATAAGTGTTAACAAATTATTACGATTCTTGAGTTTTTTTAATTTCCCGCCGCCGCAATAAAACAAATTATTTGTAATAAATTTAGATGGTTATCTGCTACCTCAGCCAATCCGACGGGTCGATGGGTTTGCTGCTTTTGCGCAGTTCCATGTAAAGATGCCGCGCGTCGTCACCCTCACCCATAGTGCCGATAGGCTCGCCCTCAAGCAAATATTGCCCGGGTTTGCAATTTACGGTTTCCATGCCGGATAACATCGTGTGGTAATCGTCGCTGTGACGAATGATGACCATATGCCCATAATCGCGGAATGGTCCTGCATACACCACTTCGCCGTCGAAGGGCGCTACCACGGTTGCATTTTCGCGTGCGTTTATTGTGATTCCGCGTGACGCGGTATTATCCGCTGTTCCGCTACTTCCATAATGGCGGATAATTTTTCCAGCGACGGGTAGGCGAATTTTGCCTTTGGCATTTTCAAACGAGCGCAGTTTATGTTTTGAACTGCCTCTTTCGTTTTTACTGATGGCATTAGCGGTTATATTTTCCGGCTCACTCGGTTGCACATGCGACTCAATCGATTTCTCGAGCGAATCAATTAAATCCTGCAATGTACGCGATTTGGAAGTAAGGTTTGCAAGTCGCTCTTTTTCTTTTTGCTCCTTGGTGCTGAGTTCTGCCTGCAATTTCTCACGCTCTTTTAATTGCACGGAGAGTTTTTTCTGTCGCGTTTCAAGCGCAGATTTCTTTGCAAGGATAGTTTCGCGGTTTTTGCGGATTTGCTCTTCTAGTTCAGAGAGCTCATGTAATTGCCCACGAAGGCTCTCCGCATCTTCTTCTATAGTAGTCGTAACGATGTTCAGCGCGCGTGCCGTTGCAAGCGTTTCATCAAGCTTTCCAGGCATTGCAATGACTGCACCGGGCGGCAATTGGCGCAGGCGTATCATGGCAGAGATCATCGTGGATAATTCCGCCTGACGCGCATTTAATGCATCTGTTTTTTCTTTTTTCTGAGTTTCAAGAATAGCAAATTTTTCTTCCAGATCCGATAATGCCTGTTCTTCATCGCTCATATCCTTGGCGAGTGACACCATTTCTTTTTGTAATATTTTAAGCTCGCGTTCCAGCTTGGCGTTTTGCTGATGGATCTTTTTCTGTGTATTGTTTTCGCTGTCAATTTCGCTGAGTGTGCCGGATAATTGCGCATGCACATTGCTGTTTGATTGCGCATAAAGAGTTATGGGCAGAAGGAATATTGCTAAACAAATAATGAAACGTATCATACCGGTATATTGAACATAAACCGATTGCTTTGTCACGCGGGCAGATAGAAAATTCTACGCTTCTTCGAAGTCGGATTCTTCTAATACGATAGCGTCTTTTAGCTTTTTCGGATCGGCTTTGGTTTTTACCAGTTTTGCTTTATCCAGATCCCAGCTATATTGATGCACTACGGTTTTCGTGCCGGTGGTTACGATATCACCGTTAGGGAGTTGCAAAACATCAAAACCCTTCTGCAAAGCTTCATTGATTAAAGCAGATGACTGACGCAGATATGACGGATCGTTCATCATATTAATGACTGGCGATTCCACCGCGATTTTACTCTTGAGTTTGCTGGGTAAATCAAATCTCTTTAAAAAACTATTTTCCGAACTCATCGAAAATCCTTGCACATCTTAACACAAATTAACCATTTCTAATATTGGGTTCTATTCCAAATAAAGAAGCCTGTCAATCAATCAGGAAATTATTTGCAAACCAGGGCAATATAGCTGTCACGCATTGAAACAAAAAAAGAAATAAATTATCGATTATTTCTTTGTGCCTTTTCTTCTATTCCCGATTTTCCTTCGCGCTTCTCAAGCTCAGCGGCAATTTCGGCTGGTGTGATGTTATGCTCAGCCCAGAGCACCAGCAGGTGAAATAATAAATCCGCACTCTCAGAAATAATTTCCTGCTTATTGCCGCCCGCGGCAGCAAGCACTGTTTCGGTTGCTTCTTCGCCAACTTTTTGTGCGATTTTAAGATTGCCTTTGGCAAATAAACTTGCCACGTAGGAAGAGGTGGGATCGCCGCCTTTACGGGTCAATATGGTTTCATAAAGGCGAGAGAGAATAGTAATCATATAAAATTATTCATTAGGGGATGCGGGTTGATATTGTGCGGGTGCATTTGTTGGCGGCGCAACCGGAGTGGGAGCAACGACAGGTGGAGTAGGCTGCACTACCAGAACTGTAGTATTATTAGTTGAGGTGGGCGCAGGGGCTGCTACAGGAACCGGTGCGGGAACGGCGGCAGGTGCCTGGTTTTGTGTTGGCACAGGAACCACTGCAGGTGCTACTACAACAGCAGGCTTTGCAGCTACCACTGGCGGTTTTGGACAGCCTATCACTTTCCAGTCGTGACCTTTCATGCACTCGCAGAAAATTTCATCAGAAGCGCTTTTTTTCTCTTTGTCATTTATCTGGTACGAATCCGGAGTAGAATAATTACTCAGTTGTTCGTCGGCCTTTTCCCGACATTCATCGCGGTTGGATACATAGTCCATCTGCACTTTCATTTCATCTTTGCAGCTTGTGCATACGAAGAGTAATGCTAAGAAAACTGTCTTTGAAATCATATTTTTCATAATAAATTTCCTAATTTCCGCCTAAAATCTGTTCTAGCTCAGCATTGCTTTTGCTGCTGGTTGTTTTAGTTGTTGCTGCGGGTGGTTGAGTTGCAGAACTTTTGTTTGTGCTACTTGTAGATTTCACCCCGTTATTGTTTGCCGTTTTATGTGTAGTTGTGACGTTATGAAGAGGTTTTGCATTCGGTTTCACTTTATCGGAATTATACGCAAGCAAAGGAGAGTGCTTCGAAGCGGGATTAGCAGTAGTAGCTGGCTTGGCGCCCGAAACTATATTCGCCTGTGGTGTATTGATTGGGGGTATTTTCCCAGCTGCATTTGAAGCGGGTGCAGTTGCAGAAAGATTAGAAGGCACATGATTAGCAACATTCGTGGGTGAAGTGATATTCGTGGTCACAGCGGGCGGAGTATAAGGTGCATTTTTGACTGCAGCGGCAGGCGCAGCCGTCGGATAAACCGGTGCAGCAGAGCGTGGTATATTATTGACTACGGAAACCGAATTGTTGCTCGGTACTGGAGGTGTCAGGGTTCCGGCTGGAAGTGAGGCAGAGGCTGCTGGTACTGGTATAGGTGCAGCAATATTTGCTTGCGGCAAAGCGGGGTTTGCAGAAACGGAAGGCAAGGAGGCATTTACTCCTAATGGAGTAGTGGGTACGGAAGGAGAAGCAACGGCGGCATAATTTGCGGGTGACGCTGAGTTTGCAGGAACCGTTGCGGCTTTAGCGGCAGGAGCAGTAGCTGGCAGGTTATTGACTACCGACAAGGATGTTGGATTAGCGGGTACAGCAGCAGGACGATAAGATGCCGTCGTTGGTGTAGCAGATGCTGGAGTTGAGGCAGTTGCATTTGGAATGGTTGCGGGCGCGGAAAGATTGCCAACGGAAGTGGGGGTTACGGGTGCGGCGGTGGGACTAGAAACTGGCGGTATAGCAACAGTAGCAGCAGGGGGCGTAACGGCGACAGCCGGAGTTGCCGCCACAGTTACTGGCGGAACAGTTGCCGCTTTCTGCGCAGCGTTTACGGCAGCATTTGCAGCGGGCGGTGTTGCTGCGGCAGTGGCAGTATTAGAAGCAGGTGGTGTTGTGGCGGGTGCTGCTGCAGTAGCTTTTACAGGCGGCGCCCCCACAACGTTATTATTGATAACGACTGGTGGTTGTTGCGCTTTGGCCGCTTGCGCTGCCTTATCTGCATCTTGCTTGTTAGACGCCTGAGCATTTTGGGGCTGGCCATTTTGAGTTTGCCCATTTTGCGGTTGTCCGTTTGCCGCCGTGGTTGGATTTGCAGCTACATTAGCATTGACGCCATTTTGCGGTTGGCCATTCGCGGGTGGGGTAGCATTAGGATTGGCAGGGTTAAATATAGTGGGGGGAGAACCTTGTATATATACAACGGTTGCACCTTGATATAGCCCTCCTTCCGGGTGTTTTACCACCGGAGCGCTGGCTGCATTGGCGGGCAAAACCTCGCTACCCTGAACGGCTATTACTTTGGAATTTGGCGAGTTCGGATCGGGATTAGCAGGAGGATTGCTGACTACAACATCGGCATGTGCTGGCGGGTATTTGGCATTTCGGGTGTCAATATCTGTCTCATTTGCGGCTTTTCCCTGCTGCTCGCGCATACATTCAATATAGAGTGCCTGAAGCGCATTATTTTTTTCTTCGTCGCTTATCGGATAGGTATCGGGTTTGTCGTATAATTCGAGGCGGCTTTGTGCCTGATCGCGGCACTGGCTTTTTACGCTCGCAAATGCTGCGTTACTGTTGCAAGTAATAGAAAAAATTAACAGACCGATAAAATAACGTGCGCATTTCATAAAGGATTTTCCTTGGCCTTATGATATTGCTGCGATCCTATTTCGTCAAAACGTTGTTGCAACAAATTTTTTTCCTTTTGTTCTATGCGCTTGAGTGTGGTTTCTCTGGTGATCTCATATTTTTTCTGCTCGCTGAATTCTTCGCGGATGGCTTCAGCTTTTTCTTCAATGGCAGCATCCAGCCTTTTTACTTCCCCGTCAATGTTCAACAATTTTTGTTTGACGCCTGCAGAGTAGGAGCCAAAGAAACTCGCTACTTTTACTTCTGCAAGCATCAGCTGCATTTCCTCAGCATGTTCCCGTTTTAGCCTTTCGGCAAATGCGAGCAATTGCCTGCGTTCTTCTTCAAATGCTACCATTTCACGGCGCATGATATCGACACGTTGCTTGTGAAGCCGGATGAGTGTATCTAAGGTTTTCACGGCCATGGGATACCTAATATTTTAGCGAGTTCCTCGTAGCCGGTGCTAAGTTCACTCTGTTCTTCTTTGCGTTGGGCGAGGAATTTTTCAATTGCCGGATAAATCTGCATGGCGCGATCCACATCCGGATCGGTTCCGCGTCTATATGCGCCAAGCCTAATCATTTCCGCCATATTTTCATAGGTAGAAATTACCAGTCGTGCAGCTATTACCAGTTGGTTTTCTTTTTCGTTGTTGCAATCGGGCATGGTGCGCGACACGCTGCGCAGAACGTTGATTGCCGGGAATCTTCCGCGCTCGGCAATGGCGCGATCTAAAATAATATGGCCGTCTAATATACCGCGCACCGCGTCGGTGATAGGTTCGTTGGTATCGTCGCCTTCTACCAATACGCTGAACATGCCGGTGATGGAACCTTGTCCGGCGCTACCTGGGCCAGCGCGTTCCAGGAGTTGTGGTAGTTCAGAGAATACGGTTGGCGTGTAGCCTTTGGTGGTAGGTGGCTCACCAGCAGATAGGCCGATTTCACGTTGTGCCATAGCAAAGCGGGTAACCGAATCCATGACGCACAACACCGATTTCCCCTGATCGCGGAAATATTCAGAAACGCATAAAGTGACATACGCCGCTTGTCTGCGAAGCAAAGCCGACTCACTGGAAGTGGCGACAATCACTACCGAGCGCTTCAAGCCTTCTTCGCCTAAATCATCTTCAATGAATTCCTGCACTTCGCGTCCGCGTTCACCGACCAAGCCGATCACGTTTACGTCGGCCTGGCTGTAACGCCCGAGCATCGACATCAATATGGATTTGCCGACGCCGGACCCAGAGAAAATGCCCATGCGTTGCCCTTTGCAGCAAGTAAGGAAGGTGTTGATTGCGCGAATTCCCAAATCGATTTTACCGCGCACGCGTTGCCGCGTGTGAGCAGCCGGCGCTTTTCCATGCAGATTATAAGGCACGTCACCAAGAGGGAGCGGGCCTTTGCCATCAAGCGGTTCGCCGAGCGCGTTGATGACGCGCCCAAGCCATGCGTCTTCGGGGTAAATAGCCGATTCTGAGCTAAGGAGCGCGACTTTGGCGCCAAGGCCAATACCTTCTAAATTGCCAAATGGCATGAGCAGTGCGCGGTCTTCGCGGAAACCTACCACTTCGCAATTCACTTTGGGGATGACACCGTTATGCGGCATGAGGCCGATAATCTCGCAGCGTGCGCCGACGCTTAAGGCTTTTTCGATGCCGGAACATTCCACCAGTAAGCCCTTGATCGACAAAACCCTTCCCACAAGATTGTAGGACGGCACCTGGGCGATTTCCGATAATAATTGCTCGAGCATAGGGCAATATAGCATATTTTACATTTTGGACTTATAAAATTTTCATACCTATTTTGTAATAGGCTGCTTATGATGGAATTTATGGAAGAAATTAAAGAAGCACACAACCAGTTTGCCTATAGTGTCAGTGAAATATCCAGTGCAATCAAGCGCATGGTGGAGGATAATTTTGGCCATGTACGGGTGCGCGGCGAAATTTCTGGCTGGAAATTGGCTACCTCCGGCCATGCTTATCTCAAGCTCAAGGACGAAAACGCACTGCTGGATGCGGTGTGCTGGAAAGGCGTGGTCGGCAAGTTTCCATTCAAACCGGAAGACGGCATTGAGGTGATTTGCTCGGGCAGGCTTACCACATATCCCGGTCGTTCCAATTACCAGCTCGTGATTGACTATATGGAACCCGCAGGTGCGGGCGCGCTCATGGCACTGCTCGAGAAACGCAAAAAAATGCTTGCGGCGGAAGGGTTGTTTGATGAGAAACACAAAAAACCTTTGCCGTTCATGCCGCGTGTTATTGGTGTTATTACCTCTCCCACCGGTGCGGTGATTCGTGATATTTTACATCGCTTGAGTGATCGTTTTCCCTGCCACGTGCTCGTCTGGCCAGTAGCGGTGCAGGGTGAAAAAGCAGCAGAGCAGATTGCTGAAGCCATAGAGGGATTTAATGCGTTGGATGACGATGCGGCTCCCGATCTTCTCATCGTCGCTCGCGGCGGCGGGTCGCTCGAAGATCTCTGGGCGTTTAATGAGGAAGTTGTTGTGCGGGCGGCATTTGCATCCAAGATTCCACTCATTTCGGCAGTTGGCCATGAAACCGATACTACTCTCATCGACTATGTTTCTGACCGCCGCGCACCCACTCCAACTGCGGCGGCGGAAATGGCAGTGCCGGTGCGGCAGGATTTGCTGCTTGCGGTGATGGAAAGTGGCAATCGGTTATCCGCTGGCATCACGCGCATGTTGCAGAATCGCAGTGATACACTTGCTGGTTTTGCGCGCGGACTTACGCACCCCGGGCGGATTATTGATACCGCAATGCAGCGGTTGGATGATTGGAGCGAGCGTCTTTTGGCATCGCTGCCCGCATCGATAGAAAAGAAAAACCAGCAGCTTGCTATTCTCATAGCGAAGCTTCAACCACGTAGTCTTTTGCAAAATATTACACGTCATGCGCAGGATTTAAAACTTGCGCAAGAACGCATCGCACGAATGCTGCTTCGCAACATAAATGAACACGAGAAAAAACTTGCAAATCTTGCGCAGCTTCTAAAACACTTAGACTATAAAACCGTGCTGGAGCGCGGATTTACGCTGGTACGTGACAAGAGCGGAAAAATTATTACACGCGCCGAAGCGATAAAATCTGAAGAGTTGCTTGAGCTTGTATTTTTCGACGGTATAAAGAAAGTAACCAGTAAAAATTAAAAGAGTTTCCCTTGAAGACTTTCTACATATTGCGTCACGCCAAAGCGGAGCCGAGCAATTCCACCATAGAAGATATTGATCGCAATCTTGCCGTGCGCGGACGTGAGGCGTGCGAAACGGTCGGCAAGTATATGAAGGCCAAACAATATGCGCCGGAATTTGTGCTGTGCTCATCGGCAAACCGCACACGCGAGACGTTTGAATTGGTAATGAAGGCGGCGAGGCTCACCCCTGCGCATGAATTTGCAAAAAGCATCTATATGGCCACTGCCGACGAGATTTTGCACCAGCTACATGCGGCGGATGATAATTTTAAGTCGCTTATGGTGGTGGGGCACAACCCGGGAATGCATCATCTGGCGCTCATTATGGCGCAGCCAATGAGCTCAAGCTTACACGCGACTTTGGAGCTTAAATACCCAACCGCAGCACTCACGGTACTGCGCTTTGCCGACCATTACTGGAAGGATATCCTCCCTGGGAGCGGAGAATTGCTCGATTTTATGACTCCGGCGGATTAGAGCGCTTTGCTCTAATTTTTTGCGGCAGCGGAAATAATAAAGTTGCCTTTATTTAGAGGCCTTGTTATAGGCATATCCCCTTATAAATTATAGGGGCAAATGGTATAGGCTGCTGTAGCTCAGTGGTAGAGCACGTCATTGGTAATGACGGGGTCGGGTTTTCGATTAACCTCAGCAGCACCATTTCTCTACTTACTTCATCGACAATATAGTCTCTGAATTATTATCGAGCAGGGTTTCGAGGCGTTTGATAACGCCGTCCACGCCTTCTGTGCTGGCGAGTTCGCCGAATTCCGTGCGGTGGGTGGTAATCAGGCTCACATTTTCGATGGCGATATCGCGTATTTTATAATGCCCATCCTCTTCGCTCACGCGGTAATCCACATTCAGGTTTTCCGCGTCTTTAAGCAGCATTTGCGTGCGCACCATGAACGGATTTTCTGCGTCTTCACTCACCCCAGCGACTTTGATATTAGCAATGGCTTTATCAGGATTTTCCGCGAAATTCTTCACGTAGGTTTCCGTGAGATAACGTTTATAGAGCGAAGTGTAGCGTACCCGTTGTTCGTCTGTGGCATCTTTCCAGCTTCTTCCGAGCACAAACTTTGCAATCCAGTCAATATCTACTGATGCCTGAAACGTCTCACGCAGAATATTTTTTCTATCATTGGCCGATTTCTTGGGCTCATGCAGGATCATCACCACCAACTGCGCGAACTCTTTGGCAAATACCTCGCGTTCATGATGGAGAGCGGTGGGCGCTGCATCGTCCGCAGCCCATGCTGGTGCCGCCGCGGTCATGCTCACGCAGAGAAGAATTGCACAGAAAATACGGCTGAAATAATGCATACGACTACTCCCAAAGTCATTATTAATTAAGTCTCATATTACAGAAACTTCGTTAATAATTAGTAAATTTCAGCGATTATTAATTTTGTGGGATTGTTAATGAAAAACAGCCAATTAAGGTAATTTTGTGTCTTTTACCGTTCTTGTTCTGTGGTACTATGTGTACGGGGCGCAAATTTCTTTTGTATTTGTGTGCGCTCTGTTTCTTCAGGGTCTTTGGCAGAATTCAAAATCTCAGGTGAGGGCTTATTGTTTGCCTCGGTTACCACATCAATATGCGCAGAGGAATGGAGTGCAATGTCACCTGCTTTCATCCGGTAGTAAAAGGATGTAAAAATAGCAGCTATACCAACGCCGACCGCGCCTAAGGATAGATTGTTGACCCATTTAGGCAGTTTTTTACTTAAGGCTTGTTCAACAAAATAAAATGCGGTGGAAATCAGCGAGGTGAGCGTACCAAAATCCGAGAAATGATCGGCTTTTCTTACAATTTTCTTCAATGCTTCCGATTCTTTTTCACTATTTTTTGTGGACGTTGGTTCAGCCATAGATGCTCTCTGTGTGTTAGGTAAGAGAGACATTATAATAAAAGGGGTGTAAAAGGGTTGTTAAAATGGACAGGCTATCCGTAAAGATTTTGTATAGATGCCCGCTTCAAACATAGTTATCCGAGATTTTTATGATTCTTGGCAGATTTAGGAGCTGAGGGAGTTAAGCAAAGACTATCCATCATATCCTTTAATTCTTGCTTATTTTTATTGTTACTATCCAAAGCAAGATATACTTCTCCCAGTATCTTCTGTACTTGCTCCCTTGTTGGTGGATTGTCGTAGGGAGGATTAACAAACTTCTCTCCTGTTGCAGGAATTGTCCACGAACCAGCATTGTAGGCATTACCTGTTCTAATCTGGAGATCAGTCAGCTCATTTCGCAAAGGCTCTTGCAAACTGGGCTCTATTTCGTCGAATAAGGGGCCATTGCACATGAGTGTTTCGAGTTGGTCATCATTGAGATATTCGTCCATAAATTCTCCTTATCATTTCCTAGGTTTGGCTTGCGCGCTTTAAGCGGTCATTGATGGCAATGCCGATGCCGGTGTCGGGAATGGGCGTGATGGAAATTGCGGAGTAAAGTTCTGGCTTATCAACGAAGCGAAGTGCGGCGAATAAATTTGCAGCGGCTTCTTTTAAATCTCCTGAAAGACTTAAATTTATGACAGTGTTATGTGGCGCATTCTTTCCAAATCCGAGGAGTGCTTCGCCTTCGCGCGCGTCCACGGCATTTAATCGCACGGGAAGGGAAGGCGCGTAGTGACTAAGTAACATGCCGGGGGATTTTAGCACTCCGGTTTTTTCGTCTGGCGTAGATAATTTTCCACCTAATACTTCTTCCAGTTGTTCACGGGTAATGGTTCCCGGGCGCAGTAAAAATACTTCATCACCGCTTACATCGACTACGGTGGATTCGATGCCGACATCACACGCACCGCCATCCAGAATCAGCGGCAACCGATCGCCAAATTCTGCGTATACATGCTCTGCGGTGGTAGGGCTTACGCGGCCTGAGCGGTTGGCGCTTGGAGCGGCCACCGGAATTCCCGCGTCAACCAACAATGCATGTGCGGCTTTATTTGCGGGCACACGTATGGCAAGTGTGTCACCTCCGGCGCTTGCAAGCAGAGAAACTTTGCAATCAGATGTGCGTTTTAATACGAGCGTTAAGGGGCCCGGCCAGAAGGCTAACGCTAATTTTTCTGCCCTCGCATTCCATTCTACAAAACACTTCGCCATCTGCGCATCGCTTACATGCACAATCAGCGGATTAAATTCAGGCCGCGCTTTGGTCGCAAAAATTTCTGCAATGGCTTTATCATTGGTGGCATCACCGCCAAGCCCATAAACAGTCTCCGTTGCAAAGGCAACGAGCTTGCCTGATCGCAAAAGATCGGCAGCTTTTTTGATACTATTTGGATCGGCGCGTTCTATGTTCATTGACAACATTTAGTAGCAAGAGTAATAATTATAAACAATATATAGATTTTTGTAACCTTAGAGTAGGGAGTATATATGGCAGAAAAAGTAATTACCATAGCGCAGCAAAAAGGTGGCGCAGGAAAAACTACTTTGGCCATTCATCTGGCGATCGCCTGGAGCCAGCGTGGCAAAAGAGTTGCCATCGTCGATATTGATCCGCAGGGAAGTCTTACCCAGTGGCATAAAATCCGCGAAAAGCGTTTTGGCGAAGGCTATACCGGTGTCACATTCTCGGCACTTTCCGGCTGGCGTGTGGCTACCGAAGTTTCGCGCCTGCGCCGCAATCATGATATCATCATTATCGATAGCCCGCCGCATACTGAAACCGAGGCGCGCACTGCCATCAGGAGTGCAGATTTCCTGATTGTGCCAGTGCAACCAAGCCCTACCGATTTATGGGCTACCAAAGCCACACTCGATTTGGCAAAAAATGAAAAAGTACCGGTGCGTATAGTATTAAACCGCATAGCTTCCAATTCCAAACTTGGTCAGACAATTGCCAAGGATCTGCCGGATCTGGCGCAAACCACTATCGGTAACCGTGTGTTATTTGCCTCCTCTATTATGGAAGGCCGCAGTGCTACGGAAGTTTCACCAACGAGCCCGGCAGCGCTTGAAATCAAGGCGCTCGCCGAAGAGATTGGCCACATTCTGAAAATTACCAATGATAGTGAAGACTACGAGGAAGATAAGGCAGAGAGCGCATAAGATAATTATTCGGGGGGCAGGGTTATAAATTTATTGGTTTTTATTTTTTGTTCCTTATTATGGATCGATTACAAACCGGAATATAAAATAGAATAACAGGGAAGATATGGCTGAAGCCGCACCGCAAACAGAACAACCATCGGAGTCTATGGAAGAGATTTTGCAATCGATCAAACGTATCATTGAAGATGATACCGAAACCGATGCAACGCCTGCTGCTGGTAATGTGCTTGAGCTTACCGACATGATTTCAGAAGAAGGTGATATTAAAAAAGTGGCACCCGCAAAAGCTGCGCCTGCCGCACCGGAAGACAAACAATCTGCTATTGATGAAATGTTTTCGTCGGCACCAGCTGCTCCTGTGGCGGCCGTGCCTTCGCAAGCCGTGCCTTCTTACCCTGCAGATAATAACGGATTGATGTCGGATCAGGCAGTTGCCGCCGCTGCTGTTGCATTTAAGCCAATTGTTGAGAGCACCATGAAAGATTATTCCATACCCCATATTCCTTCACCGAATCTTCGCAGCGGTAATACCGTGGAAGACTTACTTCTTGAAGCACTCCGTCCGATGCTCAAAGACTGGCTCGATGAAAATCTGCCGGTGATTGTGCAGAAAATAGTGGAAAAAGAAGTAAAACGCATCGTAACGTTGCAGCAGGATTAACTTTTATTACTCCTGCTCCGGCCTGTCCTGCCCGAATCGAGCTACACCCTCGGCGACTGAAAGCTCGGTCTACTGACCTCACCTCATTCTTGGATTGTCATAAAAGTTTCATCAAATCTTCATAAAACTGTAATAATTTTGTGGTGAGGATTATGTTATATTGGAGGCTCACTTTTGTATCTAGCCTATCGCAATAAATATTATCACTATCAATATAATTATTTACCCTTTAATTACTAAAAAAAATGAAAACTTTATTAAAATCATTCTTCGAAGGTGTCATTCACTTTTGTGAATTTGGGCGCGATTTCATTGTTACCATAATTAGCTTAGGGCATTGGGATCACCTTAGTAAGTATGACAAAAACTAAGAAGTTTAAATCCTTCAGATTTTAAATTTCTAGACCCTTCCCAGACAAATCCAGACTGGGAAGGATTTTTTTTATCCATAATCTTTTTTCTTTATAATCATTCTGTTAAAAGGTAATTTAGCATTTATTTAACAGATAAGAGGCTCTTTCGTGTTCACACTTCATCACCAGCTTGAACATGATACGTATTGGTTAGCCGACTTGGCGCTTTGCCGCGTATTACTCATGAATAATCAACTGTTTCCTTGGGTGATACTTGTGCCGCGCATTGAAAATGCCAGCGAGATTATTGACCTGAAACCCGAAGATCGCAGCCAGCTCATGGAGGAGATTTCTCAAATCTCTCTTGCAATGAAAGCGCTGTTTAAACCCGATAAATTAAATGTTGCGGCACTTGGCAATCAGGTGCCCCAACTTCACATTCATATCATTGCGCGCTTTACTCAGGACTCTGCCTGGCCTAATCCTGTATGGGGCAAGGGGCATGTGCCATATGAAAACGCGCAGATGCTGATTAATCAAATACAGAAAATACTATGAGCGAAGATCATAAACCAACTCTCAAGCAAGAAGATTTCGTTGCGCTGCTCAGGCAGTATACACCGTCGGAGCGTCTTGAGCGCCCACGTGACATGGTGAGGGAGCAATATAGAATCCTTACCAATCAACCATTACCAGAATTGAACTCAAAATTTGCACGCGCTTATGCGGTTCGCGATGAGCAGGCTCCAGAACTCAGCCTTTACGCTCTCGTATTTGATAGTAATATTCCGCTGCGTCAGAAAAATATTGCGGCGCTCAAGGATTTTCGTCACCCGAATATGGTGGCATTGCTTGCCGATGGCATAGCTGAGATCGGTATATTATCGGAATCGCGCTATGTCATTATTCTGGAAAAACCCGCCGGGCAGCAACTCTCGGTGCTGTTGTCGCAGGGCAGGAACCCAGTATCAGAAAATATATTGGTGAATTTCATGCTGCGCCCGTTGGTGGAGATATTAATTGAGTTCGGCAGATTAGGCATCAGCCACAACCGTATTAATCTCTCCAATGTATATCTTGGAAAAAACACCGTGATACTGGGTGAATGTATATCCGAGCCTTCGGGTTATTCCCAGGATCCGTTATTCGAGCCGATTGATCGGGTGATTACGTCACCGCTTGCCAAAGCGGATTTCTCGCTGGCTTCGGATTGTTATGCAGTGGCGGTGCTTATGCTGCATCTTATATTAGGGTTTAAGCCGTTTGATAAAATAAGCAAAGACGCGCTTGTGGAAAGCGTTCTGACCAAAGGATCTTACCAAACATTGGCCATGCAATGGGATCTTTCTGATTCCATGCATGATTTGTTTCGCGGGCTTCTCAATGAAATGCGTCGTGAACGCTGGGATCCTGAAAGCATATCGAGTTGGATTTCTGGCAGGCTGTTTAATCTCATTACCCCCTCATCGCCAGTGGAAGTTTCGCGCAGCTTTGAATTTATGGGGCAGCCATATTACAGCCGAAGAAGTCTGGCGCATGCCATGTTCAAAAACTGGCAGGAAGCAAGTGCAGTTCTGGCCGACACTAAACTCGGAAGATGGATTGAAACCAGTGTCCATAAGCCAGAAGCTGCCGAAGTGGTGTTGCGTCTTGCGGCGAGTTATAATCCCGATACCGTGAGATTTGAACGTGCAAATAACGATCTGATCGCTCGTACCATCATAGTGCTTGATCCGGGAGGACCGATACGGTTTAAGAATCTTGCAGTTACCATAGAAGGTATAAGTGTATTGCTTGCTTATTCTCTGTTGACTCACCAGCAGGATGATGTGCAAACCATTATACAGATCTTTGAAAGCGATCTGCTGGCATTCTGGCTGGAACAGCAAAAGAGCGGGCCGGATTATTCCGCGCTGATGTGGAAATTGCAGAAAATCCGTTCTTACATCAAAATGAATGCGCTTGGCTTTGGCCCTGAGCGCTGCATTTATGATTTGCATCCTGGGTTGCCTTGTCAAAGCCCATTCGTAAAACGTTATTATGCCAACCATCTTTCCGAAGTGCTTTATGCTCTTAATATCGTTGCGCCGCAACGATCCGCGAATGATGATTTTGTTGACCGCCATACGGCCGGATTTATCGCCAGTAAACTCGATATCGGCAAAGAACTCAGGATTCACGAGCTTGATGTAATACCAAATCTTGCTACCAACCCAAAACTTATCGGGCTTAAATTACTCATGCGGGCGCAGACCAAAACAGACATGGATGATTTAACCGGACTTGGTTTCTGGATCGCTATTCGCCTCTTTTCATTGTTTGATACGATTCACCGGGCAAGCCAGCGCCGGCAAATATATAATAATCTCCGCGATGTGGCAGTCAGTGGCACGATTAATGATATCGGCGAGTTATTTCTGAAACCAGAAGTTTTTGTTGCCGATTACACCGGATTTAATAGCGCGGTTGCTGAATATAAAATGCGCAAAGCCCATATCGCCGATCTAAAAAGCAATAATTCGCTGATACGCCAATCGCGTATGGCGGGTCGCGGGATTGCCCAGACACTTGCTTATAGCCTATGCCTTGCTACCGTTTATTTTACGCTGAAATCCTATTTTCATTTTTAGAGGTTATATAAATGGAAGAAAAACCTGCGAGCGCTCCCGTAGTCAACTCAGATATCCCGTCGAAATCCAAAAAGCGATTCTGGATTCTGGTGGTGATTTGTATTTTGGGGCTTGTTTTACTTAAGATGAGCTTTGTGTTTCTGTTTATCGGTATGATGCCGGCCATGGTGGCTTACCTCATTGATCACGATAAAAACAAATACAGCTCCTCAACAGTCGCGGCGCTTAATTTTGCAGGAGTGTTTTCTTACCTCATGGAAATTTATATGCAAGGCGGCACATTTGAGGCAGTGAAAGAAAGACTGTTCGATGCCAATGTGTGGCTTGTGATGTATGGCGCTGCGGCTGCGGGCTGGTTTCTGGTCTGGTTCAGCCCGATTGTGGCCTCGGTTGCGCTTGATGGAATATATCGCGGCAGGATACTCCATCTGGAAACGATGCAGAAAAAAGCTGAAGAGGAGTGGGGCAAACAAGTGACCGGCCATGGCCATCACGAAGAATAAATTATTACGCGACGAGATCGAAAATATTTCAGCGCATAATGCTGCCAGGATAATTGGTGTATCCACCGCAACGATACGCAACTGGGTAAAAGCTGGCGATATTTCCGTGTCGGCCACAAAACCTCTGTCATTCACAAAAAAAGAAATTCTAGCTTTAAAAGAAAATATTAATTCTGGCAAAATCTTGCGTTTAACAACGCGGGCAAATAAATCGCAGTCAAAAGAGTTTCTGATACCTGCCGAATACGCCGCGAATTTTGATATCATCAAGCCGGTTATAGAAATTTATAAGACGCATAATCTGGATATTGAAGCGGTTTTATTTTTTGCAGCCCTGCGTCTTGTGCATAGGCAGGGTGAAGTAAAAATTGAGAATATTTTTGCTATAGATTCCTTTGTATGGAAGCGAGCATCATTAAAGAATGAGTTTTTAAAGTGGCACAGTGCATTAAAAGATTTTGAGAAAAAGAAAGCCTACTGCGAGATATATGAAATAGCCGATTCCGGCGATAATGAAGACTTTTTTGGTCTTTTATATCAATCGCTTAGCAGCGTTGGAGCCAAGTTCTCCAAAGGCGCTTATTATACCCCTGCTGACATCGTTGAGGCATCAATAAAATCGGGCGGTAGCCATGTGATACGGTTTGTTGATCCCTGTTGCGGCACGGGAAAATACTTACTCACAGCAGCAAAGATTTTAAGACTGAAACCAGAAAATATATATGGCTTTGATAGCGACCATATAGCAGTGAAACTTGCTAGGATAAATTTGCTATTATTTTATAAAGGCAAAGGCTTCTCCCCACATATTTATTGTCTCAACTCACTGACAGATACGATTGCGGAAACCTTCGATTTGGTGGCAACCAATCCTCCCTGGGGTGCTATAGATTCGCGCTTGCAAGGGAACGAAAAGTATTTTGAAACATTTTCTCAGTTTATTATCAAATCCCTGAGTATCTTGAAGGGCGGCGGGCGGCTATCTTTTATACTCCCGGAATCCATATTAAAAACAAAAATCCATTCCGCAATCAGAGAGCATATACTTCGTAAAACGCAAATCAGCAGAATCGTAAAACTGGGGCGTAGATTTTCCGGAGTGTTCACCGATTGCATACGACTGGATTTAATAAATGAGCCTGCGAAACAAAATACAAAAATTGCTATTGAAGAAGGCAATACAATTACCACCATTAGCCAGAGTCGTTTCCTTGCAAATCCGAATTATGCGTTTACTACTAATATCAGCGATGCGGATGAGGCGTTCCTAAAAAAGATATTCTCAGTGAAGCATACTACCTTGAAAGGGCATGCTGATTGGGCGCTGGGTGTTGTTACCGGTAATAATAAAAAATATGTTCTGAGTAAAAAACTAGCGGGCACAGAACCGTTATATAAAGGGAGTGATGTACATAAATATACTCTGTGCGAACCCAAATCATTTATAAAATTTGAACCCTCGGATTTTCAGCAAGTAGCACCCGCGCATTATTACCGCGCCAAGGAAAAACTGGTTTATAAGTTTATCTCTAACCGGCTTACCTTTGCCTATGACAATGGCCAAGCGCTCACGTTGAACAGCGCCAATATACTGATGCCCAAATTGCCCGATATGCATATAAAAGTAGTGCTCGCTTATTTGAATTCGGATGTGTTTCAATATATTTCGAGGAAGTTATTTTCTACTCATAAGGTCTTGCGCGGTAATCTCGAAATGTTGCCGTTTCCGGTTATTGATAATGCAACGCATGATAAGATAGTGCGACTGGTAGATAATATACTTGCCGGAAAAGATGAGCATGGCGCGCTGGAGGAAATTATTTTTTCCACCTTCCACCTAAATAAAAAAGATCAAGCAATAATTTTTGCCGAATAAAATATTTCGCGCTTGATGCATTTGAGCATCAGGTTATACTCAAAAGTCCAACTCGCAATTTTATTCGTAGAAAAATTTGAATATGGCCGCACCGACAAAATCATCTGCCAAGTTATCCATTGCCTCCAATACCGCTAACACGCTGGATTTCCGCCAGCCTCCGCATAATATGGAAGCTGAGCAATCGATGTTAGGTGCGATTCTGGTCAATAACGATGCCATGCATTATATCAATTCTTCGCTGAAGCCTGAGCATTTTTATGTGCCGGTGCATCAGCGTATTTTTGCCGCGATTCAATCTTTTTTCGATAAGGGATTGATTGCTAACCCTATAACGCTCAAGCACCATTTTGATCAGGATGAAGGTTTGCAGGAAATCGGCGGCGGCGGATACCTGGCACGCCTTGCTGCAGCGGCAGTGACGGTTATCAATGTAAAAGATTACAGCGGCATTATTTATGACGCTTTCCAGAAACGCGCCCTGATTGGTATTGGTGAGGAAGTAGTCAATACAGCATTTAAGAGTGATCTGGATATTTCGGCAACCGATCAGATTGAGGGTGCCGAGCAACAGCTTTTTAATTTGGCGTCTGAAGGTAATGCTGAAAATAGTTTCCGCTCACTTAAATACTCGATGATTGAGGCGATTGAGCGCGTGGAGCATGCGTATCGCAACAGCGATCGTGTGATTGGTGTGCCAACTAAACTCACTGACCTCGATAAACTGCTTGGCGGATTACATAAATCCGATCTGGTGATTTTAGCCGGGCGTCCTTCCATGGGAAAAACCGCGCTTGCCACCACCATCGCTCACCGCGCTGCTGAATATTTCTATGAAGAAACCTTAAAAAATCCTGGCACAAAACCAATGTCAGTTGGTTTTTTCTCACTCGAAATGTCCTCTGAGCAGTTGGCATCGCGTTTACTCTCTGGCGCAACCACGCTTGCTTCCGGCAAACTTCGCAAAGGTGATTTAACTCAGGATGAATTCTCGGTACTGGTCACCGAAAGCAACCGGCTTTCGCAATTACCTTTTCACATTGATGATACTCCCGCACTTTCCATTGCGGCACTGCGTGCGCGGGCGCGCCGTTTGAAGCGTGTGCATAATCTTGGGCTTTTGGTGGTGGATTATTTGCAACTGGTGCGCGGCTCGTCGCCTAACCCGCAGGGTAACCGCGTGCAGGAAGTTTCCGAAATCACGCAAGGGCTTAAAGCCATTGCGAAGGAGCTTGATATTCCCGTACTCGCGCTTTCGCAGCTTTCGCGTGCGGTGGAACAGCGTGACGACAAACGCCCGCAGCTTTCGGATTTGCGTGAATCGGGAAGTATCGAGCAAGATTCCGATGTGGTGATGTTTGTGTTCCGTGAGGAATATTATGAAATGCGCAAAATGCCGCGCGAAGGATCGCCGGAATTCCCTGCCTGGCAGGAAAAGATGAACACCATTCACGGTGTGGCGGAAATTATTGTGGCTAAACACAGAAATGGCCCAATCGGCAACGTCGAGTTGCAATTCCAATCAGATGTGACGAAGTTCAGCGACCTTGCCCGGGCTGATCATCTGCCCCAGAGGTATGAGTAGGGGTTATCTTTGAAGGCGATGGCCGCCGAATAAAACCAGATCATGTGGAAGATCAGATCTCAAATAGCCTTTTAGCATAAAGCTTATTCCTCTGCTGATAGGATTCTTCTTAGAGGCTATTTCTAGAAAATTTTCCAAGTCTTTTTTTGTATTATCAGGCATTTGGTCGCTATAACGTTTATATAATTCATCAGCCTGAATAAAATTCATATTAATTAAGTTAAATGCACGTTTGGCTCTTGCACTAAACGAACGATTATGATCACCACCAGCAGAGTTATTTTCATGCTGTCGGTAATCCATAGTCTGCTCTTCTAATATGTACGAGCTATGTCCGATCGAGGCTGCAACTAAATTAACCCAGGAATCATGCAACAT
>JABDCC010000001.1 GCA_013288335.1 Alphaproteobacteria bacterium | reverse complement strand
CGCCACTTCTGCAAGCAAGGCAACGGTTGTTCCCTGCTCATTGGCTTCTTCCGATTGCACCAACGCTTTAGCATTGGCAACATTCGCTTGATTGCGGCCGAATAAATCCAGTTCCCATGTTGCTTCTCCGTCAATTTCCGCGACAGAATATTTTTCGTTGAAGGTGTTAAACCCTTGATTGCCACTTGAAGCAGTTCCGAGTGCGCTTATCTGCGGATAGAGTGCTGATTTTGCAACCCCGCGATTGGCTTTTGCTTCCTTCACACGTTCTTTGGCGATTTGAAGATTCTTGTTGTTGGCAAGCGCCTCATGTATCAACGCATCCAGTGTCGGATCGTCAAAATGTTTCCACCAATCCTGCTCAATCTTTTCCTGCTTTGCATTAGCAAACGTAGTATCGGTAAAATTATTCCACGCAGGCGGAGTTGTAATTTTAGCATCTTGCTTACTCACTGGGGAAGTGCAGGCGGCTACAAACCCTGCAATCCATATTATAAGAAATATTTTTTTCATTGTTGCTCCCTACTCATCATGATGCTTGAGCTCAGGGGGGTAAATCATATTCTCAAGCCCGCGTAGCAACACGTAAAATACGGGGGTGAGAAACAGACCAAAACAGGTGACACCTAGCATTCCTGAAAATACTGCAATACCCATGGCATGGCGCATTTCAGCACCCGCACCCGTAGAAATCACCAACGGAGTCACGCCCATGATGAACGCAAGCGATGTCATAAGAATGGGGCGGAGTCGCAGATGGGTTGCTTCAATTGCCGCCGCTATCGTATCATAGCCCTGAATTTCCAGTTCATGCGCAAACTCCACAATCAGAATGGCGTTTTTGCAAGCAAGACCCACAAGCACAAAGAACCCAATTTGCGTAAAAATATTATTATCGCCACCCGTCAAATATACGCCGGTGATTGCCGAAAATAAACACATCGGCACAATCAGAATAATCGCAAGCGGTAAAAACAAACTTTCATATAACGCAGCTAGCACAAGGAACACCAGCAACACGCAGACCGGAAAAATATAGATTGCGGTATTACCGGCAAGAATCTGCTGATAGGTAAGTTCCGTCCACTCATACGTCATGCCACGCGGCAAGGTTTCATCCAGGATCTTAGCAATCGCTTCCTGAGCTTGTCCGCTTGAATAACCGGGCCCCGGGCTGCCATTAATATCGGCAGAGCTGAATGCGTTATAGCGCATTGCATTATCGGGTCCGCTGGTTTCACTCACACGCACCACGGAACCAAGCGGCACCATATGCCCTGTACTACTTCGCGTTTTCAGCTTTAAAATATCATCCGGTTTGGAGCGGAATTCTTTATCAGCTTGCGCAATAACTTCGTAGGTGCGGCCAAATTTATTGAAATCGTTAATATAGAGTGAGCCAAGGTAAATTTGCATCGTATCAAAAATATCCTGTATATCCAA
This sequence comes from Alphaproteobacteria bacterium, assembly GCA_013288335.1. Lineage (GTDB taxonomy): Bacteria > Pseudomonadota > Alphaproteobacteria > Rickettsiales > JABCZZ01 > JABCZZ01. Next base: position 102,610 of record JABDCC010000001.1, on the reverse strand, counting down.
ACCAAGCTGCATGGCTTTGGTACGATCGAGATCCGCATTGAGCTGCGGCACGCCTATGTTATAACCCGAAAATACCCGCGATAATGCCGGTGTCTGATACGCCTTGCCCACCACGGCTTTGACTGCCCCATCCAAAGCTGCGTAGCCCTGATCAAGCCGGTCTTCAATCTGCAATTTGAACCCGCCAATAGTTCCGAGCCCCATCACTGGTGGGGGCGGGAAAATAGCGATGAAAGCATCTTTAATTCCGCCGTATTTCATTTGTAATTTCTGCGATATGGCAAATCCTGATAAATCTTTGGAAGTGCGTTCGTCAAATGGCTTGAGTGTCACGAACACAATACCGGCGCTTGAACTGTTGATAAAACCATTGATCGATAATCCCGGAAAAGCCACTGCACTTTCTACGCCTGGCTCTTTCATAGCAATTTCCGACATTTCACGGATCACTTTTTCCGTGCGTGTCAACGTTGCGCCGTCAGGAAGCTGTGCAAAACTGATCAAATATTGCTTATCCTGTAACGGCACGAAGCCCGGAGGCACAAGCTGAAAACCAACATAAGTTGCACCCAGAAGCAGCACATAAATAATAAATGCAGAGGACTTATGTTTTAAAGACCAGCCTACACCACGACTATAACGTGCGGAATTGGTACGGAAAAATTTATTAAACCAATTGAAAAATCCGCCAAAGACACTGTCTAAAATTATGGTCAAACGATCCGGCGGGGCATCGTGAGATTTAAGCAGCATTGCAGAAAGTGCCGGAGAAAGCGTTAACGAATTAAACGCTGAAATGACAGTGGAAAACACAATGGTCAGCGCAAACTGAATGTAAAACTGACCGGTCAAACCACTGATAAAAGCAATCGGCACGAACACTGCACAGAGCACCAGTGCAATAGCAATAATCGGGCTAGTGACTTCACTCATCGCCTTAATGGTTGCATCACGTGGGCTCAGCCCATTTTCAATATTGCGTTCCACGTTTTCGACCACCACGATGGCATCATCCACCACGATACCGATGGCCAACACTAGGCCAAATAAAGATAGTGCGTTAATAGAGAGGCCGAACATATGCATGATGGCAAATGTACCCACAATGGAAATCGGCACCGCCAACAATGGAATTATCGACGCACGCCAGGTTTGCAGGAAGATGATAACCACGAGCACCACCAGCGCTACCGCTTCAAGCAAGGTATGTATTACCGCTTCAATCGAGCCGCGTACGAAAATTGTCGGATCGTATACAATGGAATAATCGATTCCTTCGGGGAAATTCTTTTTGAGCTCCGCCATGGTGGAGCGCACTTTATTGGAAATATCGATGGCGTTTGCGCCCGGCGTCTGAAATATCGGTATAGCAACTGCGGATTTGTTATCGAGCAGTGAACGTAGTCCATATTGATCCGCATCGATCTCTACTCGCGCGATATCGCTGAGTTTGGTGATCACCCCTTTTGCATCACGCTTGATTATAATATTTTCAAATTGCTCTGGGTCGGTAAGCCGTCCCTGCGTATTGATGGGCAGTTGTATTTCTACCCCTTTGCCATAAGGCGGCCCACCAATAACACCGGCCGCGACCTGCACGTTTTGGCGGCGGATGGCAGCTATTACCTCGTCGGCAGTTAAATTACGCTCAGAGATTTTCTGCGGATTAAGCCATATACGCATGGCATAATCGCCGGAGCCAAATAACTGCACACTGCCAATGCCTGGAATTTTTTCCAGCTGATCCTTAATATTTAAGACTCCATAGTTGCGCAGGTAAAGCATGCTATAGCGATCATTCGGCGAAGTTAAATGTACCACCATCGTAAGATCAGGAGAGCTTTTGACGGTAGTCACCCCAATTTGGCGGGTGACATCAGGCAAGCGCGGTAATGCCTGGTTAACACGATTCTGAACCAATTGCTGCGCAAGATCGGCATCGGTTCCGAGTTTAAAAGTAACCGTAATTTTTAAATTGCCGTCCGAAGAAGCTTGCGAAAACATATAGAGCAAGTTTTCGGTGCCGTTGATCTGCTCTTCCAGCGGTGTCGCAACAGTCTCTGCGATTACTTTTGGATTCGCGCCGGGAAATTGCGCGCTTACCACCACGGATGGCGGTACTACTTCCGGATACTCTGAAATCGGCAGTAGAAATATGCAAATAAGTCCTGACAGAAAAATTACGATCGAGATCACACCGGCAAAGATCGGACGATCAATAAAAAATTTGGAAATATTCATATCAGGCCTGTGTATCCCAGTTCTTATGATTTAGGTGCAGGCGTAGCATCTTGAGTCGCTGCAAGTTCTTTTGCATCCACCACGCTGCCCGGACGCACCATTTGCAACCCATCCACAATAACGCGATCGCCAACATTGAGTCCTGAGAGGACAATCCGCTTATCGTCCACCTGCTTGCCCACTGCGATTTCGCGGTACTCCACCTTGTTATCCTTACTCACTACATAGACAAACTTTTTGTTCTGATCGATTCCAATTGCACGCTCTAAAACCAGCAATGTATTGCCTTTATTCGTACTACCCATACGCACCGACACAAACATGCCGGGAACCAGACTTCCATCTTCATTAGAAAATTTTGCGCGCGCGCGAATGGTACCAGACGCTGTATCGATATGATTATCAAACGTGGAAATATGGCCTTTATAAACCCGATCCTTATCACTACCCTGTACAGTGAGTTCCACCGGTATGTGGCTCTCCTGCTCTTTTCCATTAGTGTCCGAATGCACCGTCTGCATATAGGTTGGTTCATCCACTTCAAAATCGGCATAAATTCCATCATTAGAAACAATGGAGGTCAGAAGCGGCGCATTAGGTCCGCTTTGTACCAGATTACCCACGGTAATTTCCGCGCGGCTTACGCGACCTGAAATCGGCGCTCTCACATAAGCATATTCAAGATTAAGCTGCGCCTGCTTTAATACCGCATCGGCTTCATTGATATTAGCATTCGCTACGCGAACGGCATTCGCGCGTTCATCGTACACACGCTGCGCAATCGCCTGTGTTTTAATAAGACCATTTGCACGATCGAGTTCTATTCTGGCAAATTGCGCATTGGTTTTTGCAGTAGCAAGATTGGCCTCGGCTTTGGCAACCTCTGCTGCGTAGGGGCGCGGATCAATAACAAATAATGTGGCACCTTTTTTTACGGTCTGGCCATCTTCAAAATGAATCTCGGTAATTTTGCCGCTTACTTCAGGACGAATTTCTGCGTAATCAACCGCGAGCAAGCGTCCGGAAAAATCCGACCAGGTGCGCACCTCTTGCTCTGCCATGGTTTGTACAACCACTGGCACGGGATGATCGGAACCACCAGGTAATGCGTGAGCAGAATTTCCATACATCGCATGGCCGCCCCAGAACAACAGCGCAACCACAATAATAGAAGAAATTATTTTATGTTTTTTGATGGCATTGGTGAGGTAAGACATTTTGTGCTCTTCTGTAAATTGTAGATTCGATAACATACCGACTGGTAGGTAGTCAATCAGATTTTCTTTCTATATTCGTGCTTAAGATCAATGATTCTGTATAAACCCTCACGCAAGTCAGTCTCTATAGTATCCAGACTATTATGCACGCGACAATAAAGAAGCAATCCTTTGATGAACTGATGAATGAGCCGCGCCACCTGCACCACGTCACATGGCTTTGCGAGCACACCATCCGTCTGAAGACTCTTTACCAATCCGGTATTATAAGTCACTGCTTTCTCGGATAATTCTTCGGCTACTTCCTGCACACAACTTTCGTCACTACCGCACTGCGCCCCAGAAATGAAGAAAGGACAACCACTTACCGGATTTTCCTTTGTGCTCAATTCATATTGTTTTTTCACTATAAAATCGATGAGTCCTTCCAGTTTCTGCAATGAATTATGCTCAAGCGAGAAAACTGCATCTAATTCGATTTTTAATTTATCCCAGTAATGATGGGCCGCCTCACGGTAAAGGGATGATTTAGAATCAAAATAATGATAAAATCCACCCTTCGTCACCCCCACATGGCTACAAATTTCCGCTATACCAACACTTTCATAGGTGCTGTTACAAATCAGCTCTATGGCGGTGTCGAGAATCTTTTCCCGTGTTTCTGAGGGCCGTGCTTTTGATGATTGACGCATATTTTTAATTTTCTAAATCCTTACTGCACGGCAATATACATACCGGTCGGTATTTTTCAAGCATTTTTACTCCAAGCACACAACTTGCACGTCATTTGCAGTCTGTTTTCTCGAGCATCACGACCGCTCCTGTTTCGAGAAGTGATTTGAGATTAGAGAGGATTTTCGGCCAGCCGCCGGAAACTCCTTCGATCAATTTCGATGAAGCACGATCGATAGAGTGAGTAACCGTTAATTTTACCACACCTGCTATTGGCTCAATATCGAATGTACAACATGAATAGCCCTCTGCATTCATTTCGGGTTTCCATTCATTAAGCCATTTGAGAACGAGGCGCTTGGGCGGATCAATCTCAAGAATTTCACCAGAATCCGCAATGCGACCATCGGTGAAAGCTAATTTCCACGATGAGCCTACTTTCCAATCGCATTCGCAATGCATGCCAAACCAGTATTGCTTCATAAATTCTTTATTTGTGAGCGCCGTCCATAGTTTTTCAGGCGTGCTACGAATATAAATCACATATACAAATTCAGATTTAGTCATGATTATTCTCCTCCAAGGCTTGTTTGAGATTATGTAGTGCTTGAATCCGACCCTGCTCAAACTTACCGATCCAACGCATATAAATTTCGTTGATTGGTATGGGATTGAGATAGTGCAGTTTCTCGCGTCCCTGTTTTACTGTGACGACAAGATTGGCTGCCTCCAGTAAAACAAGATGTTTGGTCACTGCCTGACGACTCATATCATGCTTCTCACAGAGTTCGCCCAGAGTTAAGCCACCCTTCTTACGCAACCTGTCGAGCAGCTTTCTGCGGCTGTTATCTGCGAGAGCTTTAAACACCCTGTCTTCATCAGTACCCATAATGTTATTATGCAACTATTTGGTTGCATGTCAAGGATAAAAAATGCTTTGCTTAAGAAAGCTCAGAATTCTCCAATTCCAATAATTTCTTCTTCACTTCCACCCCGCCCCAGCGAAATCCTGCCAACTCGCCATTGCCGCGAATCACACGATGGCAAGGTATCACGATAGCGATTTTATTATTGGCACAAGCATTAGCAACCGCACGGTAAGCTTTTTTATTGCCGATACCTTTTGCAACTTCCGCATACGACTCAACTTTTCCATAAGGAATCTTTTGCAAATATTTCCAGACCTTAATCTGAAATGCAGTGCCCTTTATATCCAGCGGCAAATCGAGCGATCCGGGTTTCCCTTTTAAATACGCGCAAAGTGCCTTTATCCACAAAGCAAACTGCTCTTTGGATTCTTTTCGCATAGGAACAAGTGCTGCATTTTTAAATTCGGCCTGTAAATTTTCAAGCAAGGTTTCTTGTGACTCCCTGAACTGGATAAAACAAATGCCGCGATCCGTGGCAGCAATAAGCACCGTACCGTAAGGGGTTTCTCCAAACCCATAAGAAATAGTAATCCGCCTGCCTTGCTCTTTGTATTGTCTGGGCGTCATGCCGAGCTTTGAATCAATTTTGCTATATACACGACTGCTGGATCCAAAACCGCCATCGTAAATTGCATCGGTTACTGAATTGTTATTTTTTAAACTGTTTTTAAATTTTTTTATACGACAGGATGCAATATATTCTTTTGGTGAAACACCAATCACCGCTTTAAACCTGCGTTGAAAATGCGGGGGACTCAAATGTGCTTGTTTGCTGAGTTCCGCAAGCGTTAAGCGCTTATCAAGATTAGCCTCAATATAATGGCAAATCTCGCGCATGAGGCTCACTTCAAATGTGGGATTGGTTTGTGTCATGCGAATATATTACCGCAAAATTATTCGCAAATACTATCCGTTTCTTGCGATCTTTACCTCAATTGATAAAAGCCGCGACAACCTTCCACTTCAACAAGGCGTTCTTTATTGCCAATAATTGCTTCCGTGCTGCCTAAGCATAAAAACCCTTTGGGCTGTATGATGTTGCACATATTTTCTATTACTTTGGCTTTGGTCGCATCGTTAAAATAAATCAATACATTCCGACAGAAAATAAGATCAAATCTGCCCAGAGAATTATAATCCTTGAGCAGATTCTGAATACGAAACTGGATCATAGAACGCAATTCGTCCTTTATCTGCCAGTTGGATTCCTCGTTCTGCTTGAAATATTTAAGCAGAAACTGAATGGGCATCCCCCGTTGCACTTCAAACTGCGAATATATACCCTGCTGCGATTTCTTAATTACTTTGTCTGCCAGGTCGGTTGCGAGTATCTCATATTTCCATTCGGGCAAATTTTCTTCACGGATGATCATAGCAGTCGTATAAGGCTCCTGACCGTTAGAGCAAGCGGCACTCCAGATACGCAAATTACGCCGTATCCCGGCATTTACACGCAATTGTGGCAGAATAGTCGTTTTAAGTTGCTCAAATGGCTTGCCATCGCGAAAGAAATACGTCTCATTCGTTGTCATCGCTTCAGTGACTTCCGTCAGCAGCGCTTCCGTTGGACGGGTTCGCAATAATACAATCAATTCAGAAAGATCTTTGCAAGCCTGAGCGCGCGCAATAGGCAGCAACCTGCTTTCAATGAGATATTCTTTCTCCGCCGTCAGCGCAAGACCAGAGCGATCCATCAATAGTTTTATAATAAAATCAAGTTCATCACTACGCATTTGCTATGGTCCTGATAAGATAAGGTGCAATTTCTTTTAATGGCAAAACCGCGCGGCATAATCCATTGGTGGCCACCGCACCTGGCATTCCCCAGACAACACTGGATGCTTCATCCTGAGCAACTACACTGGCAGCATTACTCACTGCTATTTTTGCGCCTTCCAACCCGTCTGATCCCATACCTGTCATTACCACTACCAGCAATTCCGCACCGTACACTGCACTTAAACTCCGAAGCATTGGATCGGCTGCCGGCCTACAGAAATTTTCAGGTGGCTCTTGGTTGGTATGAATAACAACAGAATTATTTTTTCTTTCTGCAACCATATGAAAATTACCCGGCGCAATATAAGTCTGCCCTGCGGCAACTAATTCTCCATCCATACCTTCCTTGCATGGGCGTTCACCAACTTTGGAAATATTCTGCGCTAGTATGGTTGTAAAAGTGGGTGGCATATGCTGCGTAATAAAAATCGGGATATTTTTTAAGTGTCCTCTTAATGCGGTAAATAATGTCACTAACGCCTGAGGACCACCGGTAGAACACGCGATCGCCACAGCCCTAATGGGCCTGGTAAAAGGCGTGTTGGGTAATAATGTTATGGGTTTTGAGGAAAATAATGCAGGAGATATCTGAGCGGCAGCAGAAGGAGAAGCAATTGCTTGTAATTTTGTATGTCCAGTAAGTGCATATATTTTTTCCAGCAACTCACGGTAAAATTTCTCCAACTCTGTACCATCACGTGCCGTCGGTTTGGCTACATAATCGGATGCACCTAATTCAAGAGCACGAAGACTGATATCGGCGTTACGCAAGGTAAGCGTAGAGGCCATGATTATTTTCGCCTTGGGTGCCGCTTCAATAAGCTTTGGTAAAGCGGTTATGCCATCCATCTCCGGCATTTCGATATCTAGAATGATGATGTCGGGCTGGTATTGCTTGACCAAAGGAATTGCCACAGCGCCATTAAATGCACTGCCTAATATGCGGATGTTGCTATCCGCACTCAGTGCGCGCGTGATCAAACCACGCACTACCGCCGAGTCGTCTACCAGTAACACCCCAATAGTCATTTAAGTATCCTCTGTTTACAGCAAACCGATTTGCGACATTTTTGTTTTCAGTATTTCTTCATCGAATGGTTTCATCACATATTCACTGGCACCGGCAGTAATGGCCTGCATGATGAGATCAGGATTGTTTTCCGTAGTGCAAAACATCACTTTGGTTGCATCCGTTCCCGGCAACGCGCGAAAAGCTTTAATAAATTCAAGCCCGTTCATATTTGGCATATACCAGTCTAGCAAAATAAAATCCGGTATCAGTTGCTGGCATTTGGAAAGCGCATCGACCCCATCTTCGGCTTCTTCGATGGCAAACCCCATAGGTTCGATCATACGTCGTGCTAATTTGCGCACTAATTTCGAATCATCAACGATTAAACAGCTGGGCATGACTGACCTCTTCCCTCACAGAACAGAAATATTCCTATTGATTAACCAGTTTGACGGGCTCACTGTCAAGGAACGTAGAATTTCGCTTGTCCCATTACCGCACAGGCTGTCAGAGTTATAGATTTGCATGATTAATCCTAAATTGGCTGATTTGCTGGCAGTATCCCAATTCTTATATGAAAAAGATTAATTTTAAGTTAAAATACAATGTAATATATTTGCCAGTTAAAATATAAAATTATAATTTTATAATATATTTGCTAATAATTATTGCTGATTCACTCTAAACTTAGCCTTAATATACTCTCGCGACAATGTGTAATTATTTAATTATGGATCTTTTATGACAGTAAACAAAGCCATGTCTATTTTAATCGTCGATGATTATAGCACCATGCGCCGAATCGTCCGCAACCTGCTTACTCAACTCGGCTTCACCAATCTCGACGAAGCCGCAAATGGCAAAGAGGCGATAGAAAAATTGCAGGAAAAACAAATCGACATGATTATCTCCGATTGGAATATGGAGCCGATGACAGGCTTTGATTTGCTCAAACATGTGCGCGCCGATGCTAAAACCAAAGACATGCCTTTCATTCTGGTTACCGCAGAAAGCAAGCCCGAAAATATCATCGCTGCGAAGCAAGCCGGAGTCAGCAACTACATCGTTAAACCATTTTCTGTAGATACACTAAAATCTAAAATAGTCAGCGTCATCGGTGCATTCTAGTAATATATCAACATATTAAGGAAGCTAATAAATGCATGATATACAGAATAAGGTAGGCGATGCATTACTAAAGAGCCTTGTCCAGCTTAAGGAACAAAAAGGCAATGTTTCACTGGGAGATGTCGGTGGTATTTTTATGCAGATGGCTTCATCGCTGCACCCTACTGCAACTGAAGCAGACCAGTTTATGCATCAGGAAATTGCGCGACTTGCACAATATATTGCCACCGCAAAGAAAGAAATCTTTGTTATCTCCAGCAACGATAAATCAGAGGCGGTAATTACCGATGCTTCGCAACATCTGGATGAGGTTATTAAAGCAACGGAAGTGGCAAGCCATAATATTATGGACGCTGCCGACGCTATTCAGGGAGCAGCAGCGGGACTTGGTGGTGAAAAAGAGAAACAAATTATGGATGCAACAAATCGCATCTATGAAGCATGTAATTTTCAGGATCTCAATGGTCAGAGAATCAATAAAGTTATTAAATTACTCAATACTATTGAGGAAGGCGTCGACAAACTTAATAAATTATTCAACAGCAGCGCTGAACATATAGAAGCGCCTAAGACGGATAAACCATTAAGCGATGCAGAATTATTAAATGGTCCACAACACTCCGGCCTTGCGCCCTCGCAGGAGCAGGTCGACGCATTATTTGCAAGCCTTGGTGAAAAGAAATAGCTATGGCAAAAGACGTCTTATCACAAGAAGATATTCAACGCCTGATGACGGATCGTTCCGTGAAGACCCAGATTGCGCTGGTAGAAAAACTGGCGGAGCAATATACCGCAGAAGGCTCCGATAGCATGAATAGCCAGCAAACCGCTATTGCCAATGATATTTTTCGCCTGTTGCTCGAGCGCGCAGGAATGATAGTACGCGCGATGCTTGCCATGCAATTAAGCCAGAGCGATAAATTACCGCCGGATCTCGCGCGGCAAATCGCAAGCGACGTAGATGAAGTAGCCGGCCCGATATTGCAATATTCGGAGGCATTAAGCGATGCCGATCTTTTGAATATCATCCATTCCATGGTCGATGACAAAAAACTGGAGGCGATTGCAAAGCGCGACACCGTATCCGAAGCGGTTGCCAGCGAACTCATAAATACGAATATTGAAACCGTGGTCAACGCCCTCGTGCATAACGAGGGAGCGAATATCACAGCGCAATCTTTTGAGAAAATTGCAAAAGATTATCACGACAATGCCGAACTCATGGAATCCATTTTCCAGCGCAATTCACTTCCAGTTGTTGTAGTGGATAAAATTATCGAACGGTTATCCGGTACGGTGCGCAAACGTCTGGAAGAAAAGTACGGCGATCTCGCTGAAATGAAAGCAATGCGGGAAACGTTGGATAATAGCCTTGAGCTCGCGCGTATAAAAATAATGGGCTTTAAATCGTCCGATAAAGAGTTGGCTCATCTCATAAAATGGTTAAATGATAATAATACACTTTCGCCTTTCTCTGCACTCAGCATGGGAAATCTACAGTTATTTGAAATAAGCCTGGCGCGGTTGTTGCACATACCGCTTGCTAATATGCATATATTACTCAAGGATTCATCAGGCTTTAAGACTGTTTACAAGCAAGCCAATCTTCCGCCAAATCTTTTTGAGGCAACGGAGTTGGCAGTAAATTCCATCAGACAACTTGAAGAAGAAAATATGAAGAAAAAGGGACATAAGGAAATTCCAAGTCCTTCGCAAATTATTGAACGTATTAAAGAATCTTCTAAAAATAAAAAAATCGAAGGTGTCGATCACCTTTGCGCCATGATACAACATATCGCCACCCAGCGTTTATAAATATTGCGCGCTAGCTGAGAGTTCATTATAGTAACTTTATGTTGTAATTATTACCGTGCTACAAGGAATTAGGGATACAAAATGAAAATTTCACGCGCCGTTACTTTGACCGTTTTGATGTTGTTTATGAGCTTATCTTTGTCAGGTTGCTTTGTACTCTTAGCAGGCGCGGCGGGCGCAGGCGGTGGGTATATCTATAAAGAAAAAGAAGAACAAGGCAAAGCGCCTTAAACTAAAAACTTATTGTTTATTTATACCCCTCACCCTAAGTCAGTTGAGTACAACAACCTGAGGAGTTTTTATGTCCAAACACCCCATTCCTGAAGGCTACAATACCATTACCCCCACTTTGATAGTGGAAGGCGCCGCAGAAGCAATCAAGCTTTACGAAAAGGCATTTGGTGCAAAAGAAGTTTACCGAATGAATACCCCCGACGGCAGCAAGATTATGCATGCATGCCTCCAAATTGGCTCATCAAGACTTTTCCTTTGTGATGTAAATCCGCAAATGAGCACTGCAAGCAACTCCAGTTTTTATTTATACATGGAGGATGTGGATGCAACTTTCCGTCAGGCAAAACAGGCAGGGCTTGAAGAAACCTCTGCAGTGCAGGATATGTTTTGGGGTGATCGAACCGGTTCAATTAAAGATAAATTTGGTATCAGATGGACTATTGCCTCACATGTGCGTGATGTTTCAAAGGACGAACTGGAAAAAGCCGCGAAACAATGGGGCACAAAAGCCGCCTGATCTTTCTGTGTTACGCCGACAACGCCACGATGAAATCGTCGATTTCTTTGCGCAGTAAATCGGACTGAGCAGCGAGCATATCGGACGACTGATTCATTTGCTGTGACGCTTCACCGGTTTTGGAGGCGGCCGCTGACATTTCCACCACCGAGTCGGCGATGTCATTAGCATTACGCGCAACGCTTTGTATGGAGCGAGAAATATCCTGTGTCACCGCACTTTGCTCTTCCATCGCCGCAGCGATGGCCGTTGCAGATTCGTTTATTTTATGTACCACACCACCTATTTCCTGCACGGATCCAGCTGCTCTTTCTATGCCTTGACGAGTAACGCTTATGCTTTCGGCAATCTCAGAGGTAGCTTTCGCAGTCTGCGTCGCAAGTGATTTTACTTCCGAGGCTACCACGGCAAAACCTTTGCCAGCATCGCCTGCGCGTGCCGCTTCAATCGTTGCATTGAGCGCCAGCAAGTTTATCTGAGAAGCAATAGCATTGATAAGTTCAATGACATTACCGATTTTTTCGGCATTACCCAAAAGTTCGGTAAGTGCCACATTCGCTTTGTCGGCGCTGCTTACTGCTTCTCTTGCGATACCGCTCGAATTATTGACCTGTTTGTTTATATCGCTGATCGAAGCGGAAAATTCTTCCACTGCCGCCGCAACCGCACTCACCGCCTGCGAAGTTTCCCCCGAAGAATGAGCCAGGCTCTTTGCTTGCGCACTACCGGTTTCCGCAATGCCGGAAAGATTTCGCGAAGTACTCTGTAATTGATCGGTAGAATGAGACAACTCATCAACTGCCTGCTTAACCGTTTCTTCTAGCTTATGCGCCGCTTTCTGGATAGCGTTTATCATATTGCGGCGAATAGCATCCATACCATCATTCATGACCTGTGCGCCATGTTTCCATGAACCAAGCAACCCAGTGAGCATGATTTTGCGATAGTATTTCTCCTCCGCTGCATGTTCGAGTGTGGCGCGCGATTCACGTACGTATGCATCAGCGACGTCAATCATATCATTGATACTTTTTACCATTTCGCGCAGATTCCCCTGCTCCCCACGCACAATAACACGTGCCTCCATATTGCCATGCGCGCATTCGGAGCCCACTTCGGAAATCTGTGTTACCACCTTTTCTACTCGTAGCAGATATATAATCTGCCAAACTGAAAATACAGTGACTACTGCCAACGCAATCTTGATGGTTTCGGGAAATATAAACGCAGCACCCAGGCCGATTATGCTTACCACCACTACCGCAATATTCAGCCAAAATGCTTTAGAGAGAGAGGATAAATTCATCATAACTTTTGCCTTTTTCCTTGAGAAGATTCATCAGAATATTAGTAGAAGCTTCCATAGCTTCTTGCGGTGAGCTCGCCTTGTCTTCCGCTGCCTTAAGTGTTCTATAAAGCGGCTCAATAACCGCGAGAGCTGAGCGTGTGGGCACACGACGATTGGAATGAAAGCCAATAACATTCCCAGTATTGTCAAATGATGGGGTCACATGAGCCATAACCCAATAATGATCACCGTATTTCGTGCGATTGACTACATAAGCAAAGATTTCTTTTCCACTTCTTACCTGACTCCACAACAATTTGAATATCGCTTTTGGCATATGCGGGTGTCGGATGATGCTATGCGGTTTTCCCAATATTTCTTCCTGAGTATAATCCGCTATACTAAGAAAAAGCTCATTTGCGTATGTAATAATACCTTTATTATCGGTTTTACTAACGATGATCTCATCCTCTTTGAATGTGCGGCTGACACCTGTAAGCGACATATCGCGTCCAGCAACCGCTCTAGCAGCTCGGCTCATATATTCCCCCCAAGATTAATGTAGGTATAACCATATAATTCCTCACACTGTAATAGCACTTATTTACTCATTTTCTCAGTATAGGCTAAAGTAAATCTAATGTATTTGATTGGGATCAAATCTCTTTTTTATTATTAAGTAATGCGATAATATCCTCTGGTTTCAGGATGGAGGAATGATGTCTATTACGGTATGTACAGGCAAATTGCATCGCGTGCATGTAACGGATGCAAACCTGAATTACGAAGGCAGTATCACCATTGATCCCGTGCTTATGAAGGCAGCCGGTATCATGGATTTTCAGCTCCTGCATATTAATAGCATGGCAAACGCCGTCCATTGGGAAACTTATGCAATCCCTGGCAAATCAGGCTCAGGTGAAATTTGTTTGAACGGCTGTCCGGCGCGTTTATTTCAACCTGGCGATCAGGTCATTATTCTCTCGCTCGAACAGTTGCCGCGTGAAGAGGCAGCTAAAATTGAACAAAAAGTAGTATATGTGGATGCGAAGAATAAGCCGGTGAAAACCGTAATCAAGAAAGCATCCAAAATTCCGCTGCATAGATAAAGCTGTTAATCTTTACTCAAAAAACTATGGCAACGATACCGATTTCGAACACTGATTTAAAATACGCTGATGTAGAAAGGATGGCGCCACGCAAATCATTTTTTGCTAAACTCTCACAAATCATGGCTCTTTGTGGTCGTTCTTATTTTTCTTTGCTTAAAGAAATTATAACGCTCCGCTTCGGCGTGGGACGCCTATCGTTCGACGAATATATTGCGCTGTGTTTATACGACAATACTCTTTACACACAGGCTGAGAAAAATAAGTTCCTTGGTCTTCGCGCCATGCAAAAAATCTGGTTAGAAGCCAATTACCGGTTTGATTTCTTTGGCCTTATAAATAACAAAATTGCAACGGATGTTTTATTATCTGCTTATGGTTTTCCCATTATGCCTACGCTTGCTATCTTTCGGGATGGGGTGGGAAGAACCTCGCAATTCTTATTGCGCAGTGAAGAAGAATTGCGAAACTTTCTGACTAAAAGCGAATATTATCCTTTATTCAGCAAACCTATTGGCGGGCGTCAAAGCATTGGCACGGCAAGCTTAGAGCGTTATGATGAAACAGGAAAGCGGCTTATTACCACGATGGGATACGGCATACCGCTTGATACTTTTATCGCCTACGTAAAAAATCATGCTGCCTCGGGATATTTGTTTCAGCGCCGCATCAGTCCGCATACGGAGATACGCAAAATATGTGGAAATCGCTTGGCCACCGTGCGATTACTCACCATTACAATGCAGGGAGGACCAAAAATTATACGTGCCTGCTGGAAAATTCCGACAGGTTCTAATATTGCCGATAATTTCTGGCGATCCGGTAATCTTCTTGCACAGCTTGATATAGAAAGCGGGCGGGTTTTAAGTGTGATACGTGCCAGTGAAAATGGTTTTGAAGAAATTACCCATCATCCTGATACCGGCGTCTTAATCGTGGGAACCGTTATCCCTAACTGGCAAGAAGTCACAAAGCTGGTCACTGAAAGTGCTAAGGTTCTAGACGAGATAGCGCTCATCGGCTGGGATATAGCCCCTATTGATGGAGGGGCCGTGATTGTGGAGATCAATGAAACGCCCGATTTCAAAATCCATCAGTTAGCAGACCGGCGTGGTATGTGGGATGAAACCTTCATTAACTTTCTTGCAGAGCGAAAGCAACATGCAGCTGAGTGGTTGACAGCGTCCAAGCAGAAACAGCAGATCATCACTGAGTTAGTAGTGCCGCCTCAAAACATTAAGGGCAAACATTAAGAAAGTTGCACTTACCCAATTTATCGCAAACTTTCTGTTGATGGCACGGGCCATTAACAGGCGCAGGTATTACATTCATATCCATTTTATTACGCAGCTTGGGTTTTGGCGCGAAGTCAGATATTTTGTCGCATATGGGAATGTTTTGGCACACCCCGCCATCGCATATGTTCTGCCATTCACAATCGGCATAGACTCGGCCTGCTCCTATCATGAACAGGCAGAATAATACCGCGACAATCCATACTGATTTCAATATTTTCATATGGTATCCGCCTCACTTTGGTTGTTTAAACTGAAAAGATTTCATTATTATGCAGTCCTTATTTGCGGATCTCAGGATACATGTAGTATATAATAAATACACTATATTGGAAAAATCTGATGTAGTCTTTTTAAAACTGTGCATGATAACATTATATATGCTGCAAATTATTAATAGGTAAGCACATGCGATATTTATACTTACTGATAGCATTAATGATTTTTACACTCCCGGATTACGCACATTGCGCCGAGCCTAATAACGGTAATAAAGTTCCTGTACCAGCACAAGGTGCTTATCTTGGGGCATCGGTGCTCTTGGGCGATATTAGTTTTCCACAATTTGAACAGATGATTGGCAAGCCGCTTGCTATCCAGCAGCTTTTCTTTGAGGATGGCCATAATTTCAACGATCACATCAAAATGGCGCCCAATGGTGTATTTGAGATGGTAAATGGCAATCATAATACTATCCCGATGGTCAACGTACAGAGCAAACAGCGCACCCTTGCCGAAATCAATAGCAACACTATCAATCCTGCGGATGACCGCTTTAATCACGAGCAGCTTCCTGACGAATATTACCGAAAATTGGCGCGCGCATTTAAAGCATATGGCAAACCTATGTTCTTCCGTTGGGACCAAGAGATGAATGCCCCATGGTATGGGTATTGTACGAATTCGGGCAAGCCAAAATGCTTTGATCGCGATACGAATCGGCAACAAGAATCACAGGATTTTGTTAGGGCATGGAGACATGTTCACGACATTTTCGCACAAGAAGGTGTCACTAATGTTTCATGGGTGTGGTGTCCGGCAGTCAAGGAATTTGGTGACATGAGAGATGTTTATCCTGGCGATGCCTACGTCGATTGGATAGGTCTGGATGGGTACAATAAGAGTCCGCCTAATCCATGGATGTCGTTTGACCAGGTGTTCGCGAAGGCATATAACGACATAGTACAAATTGCGCCTTCCAAGCCCCTGATGATTGCCGAATTTGGTAGTAGTACGGGGGATGATCCAACCGGCAAGCACAAAGCACAATGGATGGCGGATGCCTTTGCTCGTATCCCTGCATATACGCATATCAAGGCGGTGCTATTCTTCAATGTTGATAGCAGTAAAAACACCAATGTTAATGAGCCGTTCGATTGGCAAGTTCAGAATAATCCTGTCATTCTCGACGCAGTCAAGAACGCCATCGCTAATAGGTACTATCTTTCCAATATGCAGTGACGTATCTAGGGCACTAAAAATACTGAGGTGCGCGGGTAGATATGTTTAGAATAATTTTATATATCAGTATATTGGTGGAGGAGGAAGGATTTGAACCTTCGAACGCTTGCGCGGACAGATTTACAGTCTGTTGCCATTGACCACTCGGCCACTCCTCCGGCTCTCAAGTCGTAAAAAGGGGTCTGGTATATTATATACTATTAAAAACACAACCTTTTTTAGGGATATAATATTAAGAGACTGGGCAAGCCTAGAAATTAGAGTTGGCCTAAAAATTAGAGTTGGACTTTGGCAGGAAGGAATTTTCCGTCGTTTTTCCCATACCGGAAGATTTATCTTTGCGTATAAGCAACTGAATATTAGCGGGATTATCCGATTCAGCAATAGCAACATCATCGCTAATTACGCCCTCTTTATATAATGTATAAAGCGCCTGATCGAACGTCTGCATACCATCGTTGGTATTCTTTAGCATAACTTCAGGTATTTCCTTCACTTTATTTTCCTGAATCAAAGTGCTTATAAATCCACGGTTAAGCATGATTTCGCAGGCAACTGTTCGAGTATTTTGTTTAGTGAGCACAAGCCTTTGCGAAAAAATACCAAGCAGATTATAGGCAAGATTATAACTCACCTGCCGTCTTGTTTCTTCAGGGAAAAAATTCAGCACACGCTCAATCGCCTGGCAGGTATTGCCAGCATGCAGGGTTGCCACGCAAAGATGTCCGGTCTCAGAAAAGTTAAGCGCGTGTTCCATGGTTTCGCGGTCACGTATTTCACCGATAAGCACCACATCAGGGCGCTGGCGCAGTGCATTTTTTAACGCATCGCCATAAGAATATGTATCAATACCAACATCGCGCTGGGTAATCATGCAGCCGTTATGCTGATGTATAAATTCTATGGGGTCTTCGACGGTCAGAATATGCCCATACCCATATTGGTTGCGGTGGCCAATCATGGCAGCAAGCGAGGTGGATTTACCAGCACCGGTTGCTCCCACAACCAGTATGAGCCCGCGAGCTTCCATAATGATATCGCTATATATTTTTGGAATCTTAAGGGATTCGACCGTAGGAATGTCCGCCCGCACCCGCCGCATCACAATGCCAGTATGCTGCTGTTGGCGAAATATATTAACCCTGAAGCGCCCAAGACCCGCAAGCTCAATGGGAGCATTAAATTCCATCTTAGAGAAAAATTCCTGGCGTTTTTCTTCCGGCAACATTTCGGCAAGCAGATATTCTATATCCGCATCCGCAAGTGGTTTGCCTTCCAATGCAATTATGTTATCTGCCACACGCACATTCGGCGCGCAGCCAAAAGTCAGGTATAGGTCGGAACCCTCAAGCCTTATAAATTCTTTAACGATAGCCTCAAGAGAATACTCTGACATAGAAATACCTTATAATTAGAAACTCGAGCCAAATTTGGCTGATCCCGCCGCAGATACGGTTGCTGGTTTTCCAGCCGCCGCATCGGCATCTTCCGTATTGCCCGTTGTTGCAAGCAGGGATTTAGCAGTTTCCTGAGAAATGACTCCCTGATTCATTAAATCATACACCGCATCTTTCATGGTACGCATTCCGTGTTTGCTTCCTACCTGCATCATGGAAGAAATTTGTGGAATTTTATTTTCACGAATAAGATTTCGAACAGCCGGAGTACCCAGCAGAATTTCATGAATTGCAATACGCCCAGTTCCATCCATACGCTTAACCAGCGCCTGAGTTATGACTGCCTCCAGTGAAACAGATAACATGGCACGCACCATTTCTTTGTCATTTGCAGGAAACACGTCAATAATACGATCAATGGTTTTCGGAGCGGAACTGGTATGCAAGGTTCCCATCACCAGATGTCCGGTTTCCGCAGCAGTCATGGCAAGCTGGATTGTTTCCAGATCGCGCAACTCACCGACCATAATAACATCTGGATCTTCACGCAAAGCGCTTTTTAGGGCTTTGGCAAACGACCTGGTACTGGCGCCGACTTCACGTTGGTTGATAAGAGATTTCTTAGAATAATGTACAAACTCCACAGGATCTTCAATGGTCAGTATATGTTTGGAGGAATTTACATTGATATGATTTATCATCGCAGCTAGCGTCGTGGATTTACCACTGCCTGTCGGGCCGGTTACCAGAATAAGGCCTTTATGAAGTTCGGTAAGTTTCGTAAAAATCTCCGGCGCTTTTAAATCTTCCAGAGTAAATACTTTGGTGGGAATGGTACGCAGCACCGCGGCAGGGCCGGAAAGATTGGTAAATGCATTGACGCGAAACCGCATGTGATCGCTGTAAGACAGGGAAAAATCGATTTCCAAATCACGCTCATAATCCGAACGCTGCTGCTCGGTCATTATGGAATAGAGTATTTTTCGCACATCATCAGCAGTAAGCACACCCACTTGCAGAGGCAGCATATCGCCGTTAACCCTGAGTATGGGCGGGTTACCTATAGACAAATGCAGATCGGACGCACTGTTTTTTTGTGAAGCTAGCAGAAGATCGGTGATTTCCATAAAATCGCTTTCAAGTTTTAGACTCTATCCCCCAGGTCTGTTAGAGCGTATATAGGTCAGTCTTTCCTGGATCGAATCGGGATTACCGGGAATTTTCTCTCCGCGATCATTGGCAGTCAGCAACTGCTGGTAGACCGCTGCTGCATCCGCCCAGTCTCCATGTTTATCAAGCATGATGGCCATATCATAGCGATATTTCAGGTTTTCCGGTGACAAATTAATAGCGGCTTCCATTTTTTTGATTGCCGATTCGTATTGGCCGGTTTTTTCATAAATAATAGCCATCTGCGCGGGTATCGGACTGAAATCCGGATGGGTGCGCGCAAGCTTGTTTAACTCAATTAAAGCACTGTCGGGAGATTCATCAGCAAGCAATACCAGAAAATTGTTGAGCCCTTCCACGTTATTAGGATCAATGGTAAGCAGCTTCCCATAAAGCGGACGTGCTAGCTGAATCTGTCCGGCGCGGTGATACGTAGTCGCCAAGCCAAATAATGCCAGTTTATTTTTAGGCTGCACTTCCAAAACATTTTTATAAAGCCTGATTGCACTTTCCTGATCACCCGATAGCAAATCATCGTAAGCTTCTTCGAGCATTTTTGTAACATCGGCTTTTGGGCGCTGCACTGTTATTTCCACACCGATGCCTTTATGCTTTTTTACATCATCATCCACATCCATGGCATTTTTATGTTCATGCTCTAATTCAACATGACTGGGATTTGTAGCCTTAGGCAGCTTCTCACGCGGCAATTTATTCAATATATCCTTTGACTGTGCAGATAAGGAATCCGCAGGAGCAGCGCCGGGCAGAGGTAACACCGGTGCTGCAGACGGAGCAAGGGGTGTATTGGCAGCAGGCACTGGCGGCGTAGCCGCGACAGGAACTAAAGGCTCCGGAACCACAACCGCTGGAGTAGTTGGTGGCGTTGCTGTAGCGGGGGCAATAGCGGGCAGAGTTGCTGGCGGAGTATTTGTTGGAGTCGTAATTGCAGGGGGCACAACAGGTGAGGGTACTGGTGTAGTATCTTTCTTGTCCAATGGCAAAGGCAACGCAGGCAGAGATGGAGACGGAGGCACTGGCAGGGGCAAAAGCGTAGGCGCAGGAGCCGCAGGAAGAGCAGCATTCGTGTCTGCCTGAGCCAGTTGAAAACTATTCGTATCAGATGCAGAACTCGGTGGTGGGAATACCGCAGAAACCAGTTCAGATCTAATCACCGTTTCTTTTTTCTTGTTCTCTATAGGCAGCGCGGCGTCCGCAGGTGCCGCCACCGAGTCCATCATAGAAAAATTCTGCCGGGGTTTATCCACGGGCTCGCTTGGTTCAGCAGAAGCCACGACCGTAGTGACAGGTGCGCTGGCAACAACTTTAGGTGTCGTTGCATAAGATCTATTATCCGCATATAGCTTTGTATCGCTGGCCGCAAATACGCTTGTTGGCTTCTCTGTAGCCACCTTGGGCAAAACATTTCTCGCAGCCTGGCCAGATTCAGCCATGGCTATAGCGTAATTTTCCTTACCAATATACCTGGCAGTAGCAAGCGGGGTTTTTGCTGCAACTTCAAGGGCATTCGCTGCCGATTGTGTGGAAACCGTTCTTATTATAACTTTGGTTTTATTGCTTACTGCAATGGGTTTTACGGGTAACTTTGTATCACTGTTATCAGACGGGGATAATTCTGAAACCAATCTTTTTGGTACATTACCAATGACTTCAAACACCCTGCCCAAATGAATTTTGGGAACATCTGCCGGAGTGTCAGATATCGCTTCTCTTTTAATATGGTCATGACCAAAACCACTTTGTTCACTTGGGTCTATATACGTGGAATTCGCAACGGCAATATCCGAGAGCGCACAGCACAGCAAAACAACTGACGCTGAGATAGCTACTCGTTTGAATAAAAACTTGTTTTCTTTTTTATGCATGATCCAACAAATATATACCATATATAGTATATATACTAATAAAACAAAACTACAGTTAGGTCATTAGAAATTTTTCTCTTATGCACAGTTTAAAATATTTTAAGAAGTTTTTTTGCTAGCAGAAAAATAAAAGAAAGTTACCAGCTTAAATATTACCTTCAAGTGGGCTCGATGCACTTGCGGTTTCACGTTTCGGCATTCTTCCGGCAAGATAGGCAATTCTTCCGGCAATTACCGCATGTTTCATAGCGATTGCCATACGCACCGGATCTTTCGCTTCGGCGATGGCGGTGTTCATGAGGACTCCATCACAACCAAGCTCCATAGCCACTGCCGCATCAGACGCCGTACCAACGCCTGCATCTACCAGAATCGGAACCTTCGCATTTTCCACAATAGTGCGGATAGCAAGCGGATTTTGTATGCCAAGCCCTGAACCAATGGGTGAAGCAAGCGGCATCACCGCAACACACCCAGCATCTTCAAGTTTCTTGGCCATCACCGGATCGTCATTGGTGTATGCCATGACTTCAAACCCGTCTTTTGTTAAAATTATTGCCGCTTTGAGGGTTTCTTCTGCATCAGGGTAAAGGGTTTTTTTGTCACCAATCACCTCGAGTTTGATGAGTTTCCACCCCCCCGCTTCGCGAGCAAGTTTTAATGTACGCACCGCCTCATCAGCGGTAAAGCAACCGGCACTATTGGGCAGATATGTGTAAATTTTTGGATCCAGAAAATCCTGAATGGAGCCTTTGTCGGGTGTCAAACTCACGCGGCGTAGCGCCACCGTTACAATTTCAGCCCCTGAAGCTTCGGTTGCCGCTTTGGTTTGCTCAAAATTCTTATATTTTCCGGTACCCACAAGCAGCCGCGAATGAAACGTGCGACCGGCAATAATGAGGGGATCTTCAAATTCCGCCACCCTACCCTCCACCGATGAATTGCACGATCTCGATTTTATCACCATCACATAAAATCGTTTCGTCGTATAAGGAGCGTGGCACGATTGCGAGATTCAACTCAATTGCAATTTTACGGATATTGAGGTCAAATTTATCCACGAGCACCGCCAATGTGCCGCCTTCACTCCAAACCTGCTCTTGCCCGTTGATATATATCTGCATAATGGTTATATAGTTTAATCAGGGAGTATCCAATGAAGAATATAGTTATCATAAACGGCCCCAATCTCAACATGCTTGGAACGCGTGAGCCGGAAATTTATGGTTCCGAAACGCTCACAGACATTCAAAAATTATGCGAGAAGAAAGCCTCTGTTCTTTCTTTAAATCTTAAATTTCATCAAAGCAACCTCGAAGGTGAATTGATTAGCTGGGTGCAGGAAGCCGGCAAAAATGCGCAAGGGCTTATCATCAATCCCGCGGGGTTTGGGCATAGCTCGGTGGCGCTGATGGACGCGCTGCTTGCTATTAAGATTCCTGCCATTGAAGTGCATATTTCCAATATCTATAAACGCGAAGAATTCCGCCACCAAACCTATACGGGACGAGCGGTAAAAGGCATTATTACCGGGTTTGGAAGTTTAGGTTATATTCTGGCGTTAGAGGCGATGGCTAGTTTAATTTAATCAAATTTCTCTTTACTAAACCCTTTGAAATCAGATGTATCAACCCCATGTTGGCTAAGTAATGCAGTAATGTCTTTTGCATTTTTTATTATGTGATTTACCGTTTTTCTTAAACGCATTCTGGAAAGAAAATCCAATTTATCAGCATTATCTGTTACGGTAACTTTGAATTCCACTCCATATTTATACTCGCCAAAACGCTGTATATCTATTGGGCCGTACCCCTTAACAGCAATCATTTTGCCAATCTTCTGAAAATTCGTACTACATAATTGATATAATTTTTTACCAAAATCCTCTGCTTCTCTTTTAGTACTAAATCTACAGACGGGCGTTATATCAAAAGAACAGATCTCACCAAGACTCGAAGAACCTGAATAAAACGTTGCGTTCAATCCTGGCATTTGGTTGAGTGTAAGAAGAGCAGATTTTACTTCGGGCTGGCCATATTTTTCATCCATTAGGGATAATGTGTAAGGTGTGTTCATAATTTTTCTCCCATAATTCAGGTAAATCGAATATGTTGAGAAGTTATTTTAGGGATAATTAGTTAATAATTAGTTAATATATCTAATTCTTTTTCCAAACTAATTTAATGAACAAAAATCTTTCCATCTCATCAAATTCAGACATTATTTTCTAAGTAATTTTCACTGGTATCATAGTTTTTTGCACTATCGTCATATAATCTTAACTTTAAATTAACGAATCTAATGTTAGAATCCACTTTACTATTAAAACAGGGAGGAAGTTTATGAATGAAGAAGTTACAAATAAATATCAAAAAGCCGCTATTGCTATAAGAGAGAAGTTTGAAGAATTCGATAAATGCCTGATTGCAGAGCATACTGAACTTCAAAAAAAGACCTATTACCGGCTTCTTTATGATGACGGAATTGGCAACGCATCTCGTAGAATTAAAGGACTTCTTGAGGGCATAGCAAAAGGTAATATTACGGTTGGCCAGAGCACTCTTGGTGCGGATATGGAACTATATTACTCGCAGTGTCATAACGGCTTTGTCTATAAAGACGACAACGGATATAAAACATGGCTTATGCCTGACTCTAAAGTAGGTGACCTGGCTAGGGATATAATTAATGAGCTGTTTTCTAGTGGTTTGGCTGCAGAGAGACAATCACTAGAAGCTGGTTTTGTTAAAAAAAATCAGCGTTAGTTTTAAAATACCACTGATTTCTTGATATTTTAAATATGCGTGAATTCTGCTAGCAAGGCATTTTGCAACAAGGGTGCAAATGCGTTACCAATAACAAGCACGCCTTCTAATCCATTTTCTGCGGCACCGGATCATATTCCTGCTTGCCGAAAGGGTGACATCGTAGGATTCTTTTTACGCCTAAAAATCCACCTTTTATAACCCCGTAAGTTTTTACGGCATCGACAGCATACTCAGAACATGTAGGAGTAAAACGACAAGCAGCCGGAAAAAAAGGTGAAATAAAAAATTTATAAAAACGAATCGGCAAAACAGCCATCAACTTTACGATTCTTTGCATGAAGCTGCCTCTTCTTTTTCCATCATCATTTTTCCAAGACGCTTTAGCGCATGTTTCATGTCGCTTAATAAATTTTCGTAGGTTCCTTTATAGACCGGCTCACGACCAATGAACACATAATCACATCCAGCAATACCAAATTCAGTTATAAGCAGTTGCGCGGCTTCACGCATTCTGCGTTTGGCACGGTTTCGGATGACCGCATTGCCAAGTTTTTTGGTGGCGGTAAACCCGATGCGTATATCTGATTCCGGTATGTAAGAAGGTTCGCGTTTGCGCGATTGCACAACCACAGAAGACTTCACAAACTTGAAGCCGCTGCTGGCTGCAAGCAAGAAATCAGCGCGTTTTTTGATGATAGTAATCGCCACAGAGAATTCTCCAGGCTAACGGAATATTTTATTTTTTAGGCCCTAAAATTAAGCAGAAAGGCGTTTGCGACCCTTTGAGCGGCGCGATGCAATCACTTTGCGACCACCGACCGTTGCCATGCGTGAACGGAAGCCGTGGCGACGCTTACGAACAATATTGCTGGGCTGAAAAGTACGTTTCATGAGGCTATTCCTTATCTTTCAGGCTATTCTATATTAGGGCTGCGACTTATAATGTCAGTTCATGATAATGTCAACAAAGCTTAGAAACTTAGCCAATAAAAATTTCACAAGCAGGTTGTATATTTACAACATTTGGTTTATTATCATTATAATACAGTATACTAACTTCCATTCTTTCCTTCAGCCATAAAGTTTCTCCAAAAATCACCGTGAAGTCGTTAGGGCTTTGTTAGTAGTTGTAATTTATAATCTGCAGCTTAAAGAGAAATTTATAACGAAATTGAGTTAAAGATGTTTTTCTACATACGTTGGTTTTCTGGCATAAGTTTTGTAGTGGTAGTGCTTGCCGCTATACTTGTGGGCAATTATTTTAAAGAACGCGCCTCTCAGGACTTTTTGACCGTTATCAGCAAAAATAACTCGGCACTTGCCAAAGTATTTATCAATACTACTTGGAAAACGTACCGTGATCGCGAACGCGAAGGTGAAAGCCTTTACAAAAAATTTAAATCTTCCGGTATCAATCCCGATCAATGGAGCAAATATAAAGGCTATCAGGAAATGGTCGACGCGTTTAATGATTTTAACCGCGGCGTATTTAAATATTTTGAAGATATCGACATTGCCCAGGTCAATATTTATAATCCCGACGGTACCAGCATTATCTCTATAGACCGCTCGAACATAGAACAAGGCACCTCGGGCCTTATGAGCTCTAATGCTTTAAATATTAACCCCAGCGATTCGGAATTTGCCAAAGCCCGCTCCGGCAATATCAGCAGCGTCGTGCTTGAGAACCAGTCTATTCGCGGGCCCGATGGAACCGAAAAACCAAACGGGGTTATCGTAAAAACCCTTTACCCCATCATACAAAACAATAATTCCGTCAATGTACTGGTAAAACTGAAAGATGATAAATCCGGAGAAAATTCCGAAGAAAAACTGATAAACTGTCCAGATGAAAAAGAATATAACAGTAATAATCCTTCGCTCAATTGCGTAGAGGCAATTATCGAAATCAAATATCAGGCGACCGAGCAATGGAATGGGCTTGATAAATTCCGCCAGATTGGCGCAGGCGGTGTGATTATCATATTCCTGGTAATTATTTCGACATTGCTGTTTACCTCCTTGCACGCGGAATCAATTATTACCAAGCAGCATGAAATTAACATTGAACTCGCCGCACAAACCGCAAGTGCGCAGGCAGAGAACCGTGATAAATCGCAATTTCTTGCCAATGTCAGCCATGAACTTCGAACACCACTTAATGCCATCATTGGTTTTTCTGAGTTCATAAAACTAGAGCGTTCTGGCCCGATGGGTAATGCTAAATACGCCGAATATATACGGGATATTCATAGCTCCGGCGTGCATCTGTTAAGCCTCATCAATGACATTCTTGATTACTCCAAAGCTGAAGCCGATAAGCTCGAACTTGAGGTAAGTGAGATTGATGCGACGAAGTCAGTCAGAAACTCCATGCGTTTGGTGAGCCCGCGTGCGGAATCCGCACAGGTTACATTGGTAGAAGAAATTCCGCGCGAACATTTTATTATAAAAACAGATAGTAAAAAGCTTAAACAGATTATGCTTAACCTGCTTTCCAATGCGGTAAAATTTACGCCATCCGGCGGAGCCGTGACCGTTACCATGTGGCAGAATGTGGTAGATGGCGCGCTCTCCATCGAAGTAAAAGATACCGGTATCGGTATTGCCCCGAAAGATATTTCGCGTGCCATGGCACCGTTTGGTCAGGTGGATAATTCACTCTCACGCAAATATGAAGGTACCGGCCTCGGCCTGCCGCTTACCCGTAAATTTGTTGAGATTATGGGCGGCACTTTCAGCATCCAGAGCGAAGTAGGAAAAGGTACCACCATCACCGTGACCATACCGAAAGAAGTAGAGGGTAAAGTCGGCCCGGTTGAGACATAAATGCTGACGGCAGACGATCTTCTTGCTGCTTACAGGGGTGGCTATTTCCCGATGGCAGACAACCGGAATGCAAAAGAATTATATTGGTACTCCCCCGAACACCGCGGCATTATACCACTTGATGGTTTTCATGTCCCTCGGAGTTTGCAGAAATTCATGCGCCACTGTCCGTATGAGGTGACATTTGATACTGCCTTCACACAGGTAATACAAAATTGTGCCGATGTAAAAACAGAAAGACGCAAAGATACTTGGATCAATGATGAAATCATTGCGCTTTATGGCGAACTGCATGAACGCAATTTTGCTCATAGTGTAGAATGCTGGAAAGATAAAAAACTGGTCGGTGGGCTATATGGTGTGTCCATTGGTGGGGCATTTTTTGGTGAAAGCATGTTCAGTTTCGCAACCAATGCGAGCAAAATAGCCCTCATACATCTGGTAGATAAACTTCGCGCTGCAGGGTATATTCTGCTCGATACTCAATATATAAATGAACATCTGTTGCAATTTGGTGTAATCGAAATTGCGAGAGAAAATTACTTAGAAATCTTGGAAAACGCTTTGAAGGTTTCACCTAATCCATCGATGCGTTTTCTGATTGCATCTGACATAATATCCTGAATTTCCGGTGCGCAAACGACGTCAACCCCATCTTTGCCAACAGTAATAGTAATATTATCAAGATTACCCGCCATGCCGCCGGAAAGCTGAAATGCGAGATTGGCAGCCGTTCCTACCAGTTTTGCCCAGATGGTGTCACGCTCCTTAATCAATGATAACAAATCCAGATCATGTTTAAGCCGGAACTGGTAACGATGGTATAATGTCAGCGCCAAAGTCACGCGCTCAGAGTGCGAAAGCCCAATCAATGTCGATTGTATTATCCGGTAAAAAGACCATTCCGCACGGTAATCGGTGTGAATGCGCCAGGCAATTTCAGAGAGTATGCAGGTGGCAAAACGCAGGCGACGATCGGTTTCGTTTTCTTCCGCGAATAATGGTGTCATCCAGGCGAATAATTCACGCGCGAATCCTGGAACCCTGCCATTTTGTGAAGCCAGATCGGTGCAGGATGCAATCAACGGATCTTCATTACGCAAAAATGGCGAAAGATTCTCATAGAGGTACCCTTCGCGTATGCCGCTAGTGCTAAAAATAACATCTATCGGGTTAGTGAGATCCAATATACGCTCAAGCACAATGGCAGCGGGCAGCAGCGCTTCGGCACGTTTACTGCGCGCTCCCGGCATTTTGCTGATTTCCTGGGGGCTGGAACTGATAATATCTTTGAGCAATTTGCGGATGGCGCCGTTTTTCACTGTGTAATGATGGACGATATCAAGCGGGTATTTTTCCTTCGCCATATGCATATGCGCAATCGCACGGAAGCTACCGCCGATCGCATAGAAATGCTGCGGATGTACTTGCTCAAGCCATTTTTCTTCATCGAGCGCATCGCTAACAATTTTGGTGATTTTAGATTTTTCACCCTTACTTATATCGAGCAAACGTAGTGGCCCTATAGGTATAGTGGTCTGCCCTTTCACGTTGCCACGCTCAATGCCGATAAGTTCAATGCTGCCGCCACCTAAATCGCCGACTAATCCCTCGGGTTTATATATAGAAGAAAAAATTCCTGATGCCGCAAGCTGCGCTTCTTTCTTGCCGGAAATCACCATGATGTTCACACGGTATTTGCGCTCTAAGCTTTCAACAAATGCCGCGCCATCAGATGCATCACGCACCGCAGCGGTTGCAAGTATTTGTAATTCCACCACATCCATGATGCGCACGAGCGCCAGAAAGCGCTTTATACATTCTTCGGCGAGCTTTATGCCTTCTGGGTTGAGTTTGCCAGTGGTGGCCAGGCCTTTTCCCAGTCCGCAGAAGGTTTTTTCGTTAAATATCGGCAAAGGAGTGCGTTTTATGCCATCATACACCACTAAGCGTATGGAATTGGAGCCTATATCAATGACGCCAAGCCGCCCTTCATGCGGCATTTCGCCGGATGTCCGCCATGTGGAATGATAATGCGGTGTGGGCATAGGCTATCCCATAAAAAAGCCAATAAAAATGGCGTTGTAACCAAATCTTAACAATTCTTTTAGCAAAAATTAACTAATTTTTGGTAGAGTGATAGTCTAATACATCAATGGAAATTGTTGTGAAGTTAAATTTTGAAAAAAGCACTTTGAGGAATAAATATGGCAACACATGTTCAGAATCTTGAAGAAAAGGGCACACAAAACCTTGGTCCCATCTTAGAAAAAATTCTGAGTGTTTATTCAGGTCCGGAATCATCTCAAGAATCTAATGAGTTTTATAAGGAAATTATAAATAGGTGTATTTCTGATGTAGCTGGTGTCTTGCAAACTACCGACAAGCAGGAATTAAAACCTGGCGGTGCATTGGCGGATATTTATCAGAAATTAACCACCGGCGCTGGACATGATGCGCAGCAAGTAAAAGACATGATACTCAATAACCTTCAAGGTTATACGAAGAAATATGTACAAACTCCTCACCCTACTGAAGTGTTAAGTGCCGAGGCTATCATGGCAGAAGAAAAGGTGGTAAAGGCGCTTTTTGCTGTACCCGATCTATTCAAGTTGAATACTGGCTCGCCTCTTCACAAAAATTTAACTCCGGATCGTAATGAGGAATTATTAAATGCGTTGAAAGCACTGGGAGAAGCCATATCAAAGCCGGTTGAAGAAAGCCTTACTATAAATCAGGAAATGTATCGCGGCCTTGGTTTTTCACAACGCCAGTTTGACTCTGTACCAAGAATTGCTGAAGCAGCTATGGATGCCGTTCAGGTAAATTCACGCGATATGGAATTTGAAGAACTAAGAAACTTTGCTTACCTTGTGCAAGCTAGAACCTGGTCTCCTGGTGATCAAGACAGTAAACCAGATATGACGGTCGATAAGCTAAGACAAGGCGTTAATATAAATCACAGAGCAGCGATGGATCGTTATTACCGCAAGCTCGTTGCAATGGGTAGCAATGGCTTTGATCGCCTAGATGCAGCAGCGCAAGAAAAAATGCAGAAAATTATGTATCGCCTGCTTAAAACCTCATCCGAGGCACATTCAACGCCCCGTGTTATTACTTCAGGAGTTGCAAGTGATGTATTAAAGGGCGAATCCCCTAATAATAGTTTCAGTGCCTCTACACAAGTATATGAACCCTTTTCTACTTCAGAGTTCTTTAGAAAATTCCAGTCAGAGCTGCCACAGCTTAACAACGCTGATATAGAAATATATAAAGATACTGATGAAATTATAAAAGATCTGGAAGATCTACGTACTAATGAAACAGTGCGTAAATTTACCTTTAATAAAGACTCCAGAATTACCTCTATAGATGCACTTATTATCCAGGTGATGAATTGCAAAGATTCCGCTCAGAGCGTTCAAATTCGCCAGAATGCTGACAGGCATCAGCAAGTGGTGGATTCACTTATCGATTTATTACCTGAAAATAATAAACCTAACACCGAAAAACTTCATGACGAAAATGACTCCTCGGCGATTGAAGGTATGCTTGATAAGTTTTTGGATGGCTCCAGCCCTGAATTCAGCGCTTCCGTGGTTAAAAATGTCGCCAAGAAATTAGCCGCAATAAAGGCTGATCTGGGGAAAATTGACTTTGAAAGATATGCTAAACTACAGGAAAAAGCAAAAAAAGAAGAAAAACTCACTAAAGAAGGAAAACTGACTGACGAAGATAAACTTACTAACGAAGAAAAGAAATTTAAGAGCAAGATCGATGAGTTTCTTGAGAGCAAAGATTATAAGTTCTATCAAGTAATGGAATCACTCGGTCTTGCTGTGGAGAACCCGGACAAAATTCCACAATACTTGATCGCCGAATGCCGCAGTAAGAGTGATTTGCTGGAAGCGTTCTTTCTCTTGAAAGTCATGGAAAAGATCCGCGACCCTGAAAATAAAATCAAAAATAAAGTAGAGATCGTCAATCTCGTTGAGCATCCCGATCGCGTAATGGAAGATGAGAACAAAAAGATTCCTGCCGTGGAAATGACCGTCGGTGCCATGAATAACAAATGGTTTGGGGCTCATCATATTGGCATTAAAACTTCAGAAAACTTACTCACCGATTATTCGCTCGATAAAGGTAAAAGAAGGATTACTGTAGCTGAAGCCAAGCTTCAGTATGGATTAACTCCCAAACCCGGCGATGAATTAAAAGAAGTACAAGGTGTAAAAACCATGATGGGTGCCGGCAGTGACGTCACCAAAGCCGGTGGCACTGCTGCAGGCGCTGCCATGGGCGATGCAATGGAAAGAACGCGCGAAGCATTGCTCGATATGGAAAAGCCGATTCTGCTGATTGATTATATCGGCTGCGGTGGCGGTGTTCATCGTTCACAACCCGTAAGTACACAATCAGAGACAACGCAGGGCCGCTCTATGCGTCAAGCGGTTGCGAACTATGCGCAAAAGACCCTTGATTTAATCACCCGTTATGTGCGCACAAAATTAGGCCAGGTATTTGGCAATAAAACGGCGGAAGAAAAGCATCAAATATGGGAAGATGCGGTAAAAGAAAAAACTCCACTCGTCGAAATTATGCCGCTAGCGAAATATATATCTGCAGATGATCGCAAAACGCTTTGCCGTTTAAATATGAGTAATATGGCGGCGCTTGGAGCAAATTCCGCTCTCTGGGAAAATGAGACAAAACCGCGTACCTATGCCATGATTAATAAATATCACGAACTTTACGACCCAGAAAAATCTAAAGAGTTCGCTGCACTCATGAGCTATACTGCCGAGCCGTTTGTAAAACTCACGCAATATGCGGCACGTCCAGTGGTACGTACAAGTGCCGCTAAAGTGGCCGAAGTATTTCCACCCTTGGTGAATGTTGATAAAACGCGCGCCATTGGATTCGGTGCAAATTTGAATACGGCAGGTGTTTGTGCACCGCTATTTTATGGAGCGAGTGAATATTTAAAGGGCGATCTTTCTACTCTCAAACAAATGTATTTATACGATCCAAAAGCACAAGATACAATTAATCGTATGACTTACGGTATTGTCATGACTGATATGGATGTCGCCTGGAAATATGTGGGGTTCGATAAAGCCCCTGATGAAGCAAGCCTCAAAGAATTGGCAACAACAAAACCATCTGCTGATGATAGAAAAGCATCTGCTATTTATTGCCTTGCAAAAATCCATCTTGAATATAACACGGTGGCAAGTGAATTACTCAAGCTACACCAATCTGTCATTGGGCAGGCTCCTGATACCATCAAAAACGGGGCAGAAGCAGCCTCTGCAATCCTCAAAACCTTACCAATGGCTCTGCGTGAACAACTACAGATTTCCCGTAATAATATGAAAGGCCCACGCAATACTCTAGCGAATTTGTTTAATCAGCTCACTGGCAAGGTGGAGCGGGGCGAAAAAAACGCCGAACAAACCAACGAAGAAATTAAACGTGGCAGTGAAATCTATGAAAAGACTATTTATCCTAACATGGGAACGATCTTTGAATGTTTCGAACATGCACCGCGCGCTTATACAAGCCCGCAATGGGCAAAGAATGTGGAGCAGAATTACAAGCTTGGATTAGCTGCGTAAACTCATTTCTTCATCAGCTTGTATAAATTCTTCGACAGAATTTTGGTTTTCTTCAGCGCTTTTCCGCGTCCGGAAAGCGACGGGTTATTCATAAAATATTCATGGGCAGAGAAACTCTTATCAGTTGCGCGCACGCGCTTATAGCTGCCGTCTGGCAAGAGATTCCACGAGTTTTTCTCATCCTTGATATTAGCCACCATAATCTGGCTTAATATCTGTGTATGCACCGTCGGATTTTCAATCGGTATCATAGCTTCCACCCGCCAATCGAAATTACGCGGCATCCAATCAGCAGAAGAAATATAAAGCTTTGCTTGCGGCGAGGGCAGCGCGTGCCCGCCGCTGAAGCAGAAAATCCGCGCATGTTCCAAAAACCGCCCAACAATGCTTTTTACGTGAATATTTTCCGATAAGCCAGGGACGCCGGGGCGCAGGCAACATATCCCACGTACAATCAGCTGAATCTTCACATTATTCTGCGATGCTTTATAGAGCGCATTAATAATTTCTACATCCACCAGCGAATTCATCTTCGCCCAAATGGCCGCGGGTTTACCAGATTTGGCGAGCGCAATTTCCGCATCAATCAACTTAATAAGCTCTCTGCGCATGCCACGCGGGGCGATAACAATTTTGGCAAGCGACTTAGGCTGCGCGTAACCGGTCAGGAAATTAAACAACTGCGCAACGTCGCGGCAAAGCAGCGGATCACAGGTGAAGAATGACAAATCCGTATATACCCTGGCGGTTGTAGGGTGATAATTGCCTGTGCCAAAATGGACGTATGAACGCAACTTGCCTTCTACCCTGCGCGTCACCAACGAGACTTTGCTATGGGTTTTAAGATTCACAAATCCAAACACCACCTGTGCTCCTGCCCGCTCTAAGTCGCGCGCCCATTTGATGTTGGCTTCTTCGTCAAAACGTGCTTTGAGTTCCACCACTGCAGTTACGGATTTTCCAGCTTCCGCCGCTTCGATCAATGCCTGTACGATCGGAGAATCCTGACTGGTGCGGTAAAGTGTCTGCTTAATGGAAACGACGTTTTTATCCCTTGCTGCTTGACGCAGGAACTGCACAACCACGTCAAAACTCTCAAAGGGGTGATGCACCACGATGTCCTTAGCTTCAATGGCCGCAAAATAATCTCCACTATAATCGGCGATGCGCTCAGGAAAGCGAACACTGTAAGGAGTAAATTTTAAATCCGGACGATCGCATGCATAAATTTCAGCAAGGCTCGACAACCCAATCATTCCACCCTGCGCATGCACCACGTCGTCTTTTTCAACCTGCATTTGCGATACAATAAACTGCTTAAGCTCCGGCGGCGTTGCCATTGCAATCTTAATGCGAATCACCCGACCCCGCCTGCGTTGTTTTACCGCGCGCTCGAAGTAACGCACGAGATCGTCAGCCTCATCTTCAATGTCCAGATCCGAGTCACGCACAATCTTCATGAGTGTGGATGCGCTTTTCTGCGAGCGCGGAAACAATACATTCAGGTTCAGATCAATAACATCCTCTAAACGGATAAAGCGCATATTGCTGCTTTTTTTCTTGGATGCAGAAGGCAATGCAATAAAACGCGGCAATTTATGTGCTAGTGGAATAACCACCACCTGCTCCTGCTTGCGGCTGCCGCGCGACATCAGGAATAATTGCGCAAGGCCGAGATTGGGCAAGAAAGGAAATGGGTGCGCCGGATCAAGCGCTATCGGGGTTAATACCGGAAAAATATTTTCCATGAAATAATCCTGCAGCCATTTTATCTCGTGAGCAGTAAGCGCCTCGCGTTCTAATATTTTTATGCCGTTTATGGAAAGTTCGTGATGTAGCTTATTCCAGATTTTCTGCTGCTGCTTCGTAATAAAACGAATGCGTTCGTTAATACGAGTGAGTTGCTCCTGCGGTTTTAGACCATCGTCGCTTACTAGTGTTGAGTTTAGGCGGATGTGATCCATGAGACCAGCAATCCTGACCATGGTGAATTCATCAAGGTTAGTGGCAGAAATGGAAAGAAAATTTATCCGTTCCAAAAGCGGGTTGCGTTTATTCGCCGCCTCTTCGAGCACACGTTCGTTGAACGCAAGCCAAGACAGCTCACGATTGATGAACCGCTCGGAACTATTTGTAATAACAGGTTTATTGGTTGATTTGCTGACCATATTTTCTCTTTGAGACATCCATTTAACAATATTTGCGCTTACGAAGCAAGACTACAAACATCCCGTAAATGGCAATATTCCTACCATTTAAACCAAATATTAACCATTTACCAACTAGTTGTTAACCTTTTTGGGTTATAATTAACATAGTCAAATTATTAACTGGACGCGGTTTATGAAACGCTCACTGCTTATAAACTTCCTGCTGGCAAATATACTACTTACCTGTTTTGCAAATGCAGAATCAGTAGTGCAAAATCAGTCGGCAGAATCTGTACAAAAACCACGCTTAAGTTTTACGGATAGTGAAACACTGGCGCTGCAAAAAGCACTCAAGCAGTATAAAGAATTATCCGATAATGGTGGCTGGCCTGAATGGCAAGTGGGTAAAAAAATAACCGCTGGCGATTCCGATGATCGTATTCCGACGTTGCGCAACTTGCTTACCATCACCAGTGATTACGCTCCGATAGCAACGATATCAGCCGAGTCACAGCATTATGATGACACGTTAGTGGAAGCGGTAAAACATTTCCAGGCTCGTCACGGCTTAAATGCAGATGGCACGCTCGGCAAATCAACGCAAACAGCACTTGCAGTTCCGGTATCAAGGCGCATTGCACAAATTATAGTGACGCTTGAGCGTATTAAAAATAATCCCGAGCTAATAGAGCCCAAATTCATTCTCGTGAATCTGCCGGGCTACACACTCTATGGCATGGAACAGGAAAAAACCGCCTTACAGATGCGCGTGATCATTGGCAATAAAGACAATCATACCCCACTTTTTGATAAGGTGGTCACCGATATCGTTTTTAACCCGCCGTGGAATGTACCGGCACGCATTGCGCGCAATGAACTCATGCCAAAATTACGTGAGAATCCCGCCTATTTTATTAATGCAGGATTTACCGTGACGCAGGACGGTATCCCGATTGACCCGATGA
The DNA here is from genome assembly GCA_013288335.1 of Alphaproteobacteria bacterium. Taxonomy (GTDB): domain Bacteria; phylum Pseudomonadota; class Alphaproteobacteria; order Rickettsiales; family JABCZZ01; genus JABCZZ01. The sequence goes on along the minus strand of JABDCC010000001.1, from coordinate 67,130 downwards.
GTGTGAGTGCAAATACGGAGGATGATAATTTATCGTTCCGCCAGCAACCCGGTCACGGCAACGCACTTGGCAAAATAAAATTCAACATTCCTGACTCAGACGATATTTACCTTCATTCTACCGCTAACCCACAATTATTTGCCAAAGAAGAACGTGCATTGAGTCATGGCTGCGTACGCTTAGAGAAACCCCGCGACCTTGCACATTTTGTGCTGGGCGATGAAGCGGGTTGGGATAGCGCAAAAATCGATCACATGTACGACAGTACCACCGAACATCATGTTGCAGTCACCGAGGTTCCCGTGCATCTGGTCTACTGGACAGCATTTGTGGATGAGCAAGGTGTTGCTTATTTTTATGATGATATATATGGCAAGGATAATGCCGTAGAAGCCCGTATGAAAGATACGGAAAGCACTACCATCGTTGCAGCAGAATAAAATTACTGAAACTGAAACGATAGAGCGCAATTGATTCCGTTGCCGCCATTCACCTTAGTAGTATATATCTCAGCCGCATTAGCTACACCTGCATTATCATAACAGGTAGTGGCACTCGGAGATACTGTCTTAAGGCTAGGGGACTGGGGAGGTATTTGGGTAAGAGAATCCGTTCCATCAGTCCAGATCGGATCACCACTACCGGCTGTTCCAAGATATATAGCCACAACTTTTCCTGTTTGTGGCAATCCATCATCTATTTTCTGGTCAATATTATAAGCTTGCGATACGCTAAGCCCTGGAGTTGAAGAAACTTTGCCGCCCAATGAAGCAGCAAGAATCGTGCTCACAGCAGAAATACCATAATAATTCACTCCTGTATAAACCCACCCTCCCGAGAAAGAACCGCCAGCCCAAACATAAATATAATTGCCCTGCCCTATTTTTGCACTTGGAAGGTAATTCCCTACTGCAGATCCTGTTATATCCGAACCAGGCTCAGTACTGGAAGTAGCGGTAGTAAAACTTCCTTCTATTAATCCAGCTTTGTTCAAATCAACCCAAAACATTACTGTTTCTCCAGCGGCCTCCTTTTCGCCACTGTCGCAACCACTACACCCATGATTTCCCACTATTATTCCATTCCCATCACCTTGTCCTGCATAAGCGCCTCGTGCAGCAAATCCAAAACTTGATGCTTGCGGATCCGGTATATCACCAGGTAAATACCCATATTTAACTCGGAATGTACGGGCAGCGGTATTGAATCTCTCAATTTGAGTAATTTGGGAACGCACAGTTGCCGCATTTATTAAATTCTGCCCGACCAGCACTCCTCCCACAATGAGGCCAATAATTACCAGGACAATGGAAAGTTCAATGAGAGTGAAACCAAGACTCAATGACAATGAGCAGATTTTATTTTTGGCATTATCAACGCAGTACTCTTCATTCATTCTATCTATGTAACAGAACTATTCCTGCAGGAAAACCACTATCTCATGTATAAATTCTGGCCACTCTATTGCCTATTTTTGTAAATATTTCATAGCCGATGGTACCTGCTGCCTGCGCCAGAACATCCACTGGTTGCTCTTTGCCAATAAGCGTTACGCGCGTATCTATATTACGCAAATTCTCTGGCACAGAAGTCACATCCACACTTATCATATCCATAGAAACCCTACCTATTATAGGTACGCGGGCACCCCCCACATAACCGTACCCAACATTACCTAAAGAGCGCATGAGACCATCGGCATAGCCCATTTCCACTGTGGCGATTACTGAGCCTTTTTTAACTTTTGCAGTGGCACCATAGCCCACAGTTTGGTCACGGGTAATATGATTAAACTGCAAAACAGGTGCAGAAAGCGTTACTACATTTTCCACAGGATTTGGCAAATGGGTGTTCGGCGAAATTCCATAAAGCGAACAGCCGGGGCGGAGTAAATCAAAGTGATAGTCTTTACCGAGAAACACCCCCGATGAATTGGCGAAGCTCGCGCGCACCGTTGGAAAACCTTGAAGTACTTCACGAAATTTTTGCAGTTGCTCCAGGTTCTTGGGATGCGCCGGGTCATTGGAACAGGCCAGATGCGAAATGATAAGATGTAAATTATTGGTTACAGGCGGAAGTTTTTCTTCGGCGGGAATTCCCAATCGACACATGCCCGTATCGATATGCAGCGCGTACTTGCCTGCATCTGCCCAATAATTTATTTGTTCAGCGGTATTTAAAACCGGAATGAGATTATATTGGAGAAAATCTTTTGCCTGATTCTTGCGTACCCCGTGGAATACATAAATAGTGGCGCTGGGCGCTTCTGATAAATAACGACGTAACTCTATACCTTCCTCTAGCGTCGCAACAAAAAACTCCCTGCATCCTGCTTTATATAAAGCAGGCGCAACCTCAGAAACGCCAAGACCGTAAGCATTGGCTTTGACTACTGCTGCACAATCTCCTTTTCCTTGCTTTCGCAGGAGAGAATAATTACGCGTAATAGCCTTTAGATCAATTTCGAGGATTGGAAAATTATGCATAGGTAAAAGTAACTATTTCTGAACAAAATAAAAGGGGGCATTTCTGCCCCCTTAAATTTTCCTGAATGAAGAATCAGCTTATTTCTTGCTGACGCTCAATTCGATGTCTACGCGACGGTCTTCCTGCATGCAAGCATGGAGTGCACCATCTTTCAGACCTTTGCATTTTGCACCGGTCTCAGCATCTTTCTTGCCAAGCGCGCGAACTTCGGTATTTGCATGTTTGAAGCCATGAGCTTTCAAATATGCTTTCACTGTATGAGCGCGTTTGTCAGAGAGACGGAGGTTATAAGAGTCAGAACCAATTGAATCTGCATAACCAGCTATTACTACTTCATGAATTTTCTTGTCCTTGATAGTAGCAAGCAACTTGTTAAGGGTAGCTTTGCCTTTTGGGGTCAAGGTTGATTTATTGAAATCAAAGTAAACGGAAGCAAGCTTCACATGGGCTTTATCAACTTCTACACCGCATTCTTCACCGGTGCCTTCCCACTTGGTGCGCACGCAGTTTCCACGTATGTCCTTAATGGGATTGTTGCGTATGTCATGGACAATCGCTTTATCACCATTTTCATATTCGCTGTGCGAAATGGCTGGGGCAGCAATCACTGCTATCAAAGCAGCTGCTGAAAGTAATGAAATACGTGTTATCATGTGGTAACTCCTGTTAATTTTATCTTAAGGGTAGTGAATTTAGTGTCAGTCTTAGTCATTCTGAAAACATGAGCGTATAAAAACAATGATCTCCGGTTTCAGGCAACGGCTATTTAACGATATCTGAGAATATTACAACAACTGTTGCAAAAATACACCACACAGATCTTCTGCGCTGCATCACATTAAGGAATGGACTCAACGCTCTGTTTAATATATAAATATATAAATAGGGTTCTCGTATCAAGACTTGTAACACGGTCTCTGGAGATTAAATATGCGCTTTATACCGCCTGCCTATATTGGTTTAATCCTTTTTTTCCTGATTTTGGTTTTAGCGTTCGGCAATGCGCAGGTATTCGGCGACCCCGACACCGCATGGCATATCGCTTCAGGGGAGTTGATTCGCTCGCTACATGCAATTCCGTTATTTGACAACTGGAGTTTTACCGCTGCCGGAGAGCATTGGTATAATCTCTCTTGGTTGTTTGATGTACTCATCAGTTTATTATTTAATTACGGCGGATTTACCGCTCTTTACCTGCTTACTATATTAGTATTTGCCGGCAGTATAACCTACATGTGCAAAGAGTCGCTCCGGCGCGGCGCAAGCATCCTCAGTGTTTTACTTCTATTATTGCCTACACTTTTGGTAGTATTTAACAGCACGCTTGCACGCCCTCACCTATGCTCGATTGTGCTGACGATTGCTTTCTACCAGCTGCTTTGGAATTTCCGTGAAACCCGCAAAACATGTCATCTCATCATTCTGCCAGCGTTAATGGTGTTATGGGTGAATTTACATGGCGGGTTCCTGCTTGCATTTCCGATAATGGCACTTTTTTTTGCAGAAGCCGTATTTTTACATGAGCGGGAAAAAGCCAGAAATTATGCAATGATCATTGCGTTATGCTTCGTGGCAACCAGTATTAATCCTTACGGTTTGTCGGTATATTACGGAGCTTACAAAACCCTTGCAGCGACATTTAATGTGAGCTTGGTTGAATGGCAACCGGCGGAAATCGGGCATAACGTTTCCATGACGCTAATGCTATTGTTGGCGCTTTGTGTGTTCAGCAGCTTCGACAAACGTATTGCACCTGTTGATCGGACGCTTGCAATCATGTTGCTGATATTGTCATTAAGCAGTGTGCGCCATGGCGCCATCACTGTTTTACTCATTATGCCTTATATGGCGCTACGCATCACCAATTTGCTTAACGAAAGTCCATTTGCGGAACATTTGCGCAAAATAGATAATGCCATAATGCTCGATATGCAAAAGCCCGACATACGTATTATGGCATCGGTAATGGCAATCGTTGCGGTGGTATCCATAACACTTCCGTATCCAAGGGACTCAATACTTAAAGAACCGATAGGGTTTCCTGTGAAAAATTTTCCGGTAAAGGAAGCGGCATATATTGCCGAACATTATCCGAATCTAAGGTTTTTTAATCACTATAATATAGGCGGTTACCTCGATTATCTCTGGCACGGCAAAGTGAAGGTCTTTGTCGACGGCCGCGCCAATAGTCTATATAGCGAGGATCTGCTTAACGATTACACCGAATTTGTTGAAAATTATGGATTTGGCGGACGAGCAAAAACGATTGCAAGTGAATATAAGCTCGATGGACTCATTATCCCCAATAATGATAAAAACGCAGGGTTATGGCGCTGGAATACGGATTGGAATATTGCGTATGTCGGAGATGTTGCGACGGTGTACTTACGTAAAGATTTGCCACTGCCGCCTAATATGACTCTCAAACCGTCAAATCTTAGCTCTTCGAAATCTTATCAAGGACACCATTTACGAAGCCCACTTCCGCCGGTTCAAAAAACCGACCAGTGAGAGTCACGTATTCGTTGATTGCAATAAGCGGCTTGCCACTTGTCAGATATTTCAGCTCAAAAATAGCGCAGGCAAGAATGGCGAGCAGTAGCGGGCTCATACGCTCCTTTTTCCATTTCTCGTTTAAGGAAGACTGAATAGTTTCATCGAGCGCTTCCTTCTTTTCCATCACACCGCTAAGTAATTTCAGAAAAAGACTTTTATCGGGAGCCGCATCATAGCTCATAGCGCGATTAGCTGAGGTTTTATCGGCCTCCCATTGCGCAAGGTAATCTTCAAATAATGCTTCCGGCGTTATAAATTCGTCATTCATTTTCACGCGGTACACGCATTGCACGGCAGCAAGACGCGCAGCGGATTTTCGTCGAAGCGATAGAGGAACTGGTTTGCCGGTCATATTCGCGCCAGGTCTTTCTTTATCTCTATCATGCGCAAGCAAGCAATCGCCGCGTCTTTTCCTTTATTGCCCTGCGCAGTAGCCGCCCGTACCCATGCTTGCTCAGGGTTTTCAACAGTCAGAATGCCATAGCCGATCGCGGCCATATATTGAACGGCAAGATCATTTAACCCACGCGCGCTTTCCGCGCAGACATAATCATAGTGAGTAGTATCACCGCGAATCACGCAACCAAGCGTCACATAGCCTTCGTATTTTCCGCTTTCTATAGCAATGCGCACTGCAGCCGGTATTTCAAATGCGCCAGGCACCGGAATAATATCGTAAGTGCAATGCGCCGATTCAAGATGTGTTACCGCACCCCGCACCAGCTCGGCAGCGATATCTTCGTAGAATTCGGCGGTAATGATGCAGATGTGGGTCATAGACTCTGTTGATAGGGATTTAGGCTGTACTTATACAAACTGCGCGGCGGAAGTCAAAGCTTAGAGAGCGATAACTTTTAGTATAGATGCTTTATCTACTTGCAAATTGGCGAAAACTTGTTCATACGTGCTCCCCAAGTGCCGCTTTAGCTCAGCGGTAGAGCAACCGCCTTGTAAGCGGTAGGTCGTCTGTTCAATCCAGACAAGCGGCACCATCCACCCTTCGCTCTATGAGCATCGGGTGGTACAGCCACCTAATATTTCTAGATTTTACAATGTAATTACGAAACGGGACAGTAGCAGTCCATAGTTTGCTAATGTGAAAAATATCCTGCTTACCGCATAGACTCAGACCCCGCTGCATTATCGTACAGCGGGATACTGAAAATAAAATTAACGAGACGGTTTAGCCATGTTGGTTGCAACAGTACTAAACGTATTGGACAGAGTATGACCGAGCTTGGTCATGGCAACAATTGCAGCCACTGCGATGAGCGCAGAAATCAAACCGTATTCAATCGCTGTGGCGCCGTTTTCGTCTTTTATAAGGGAAATTAATATACGCATAGTCAGCCTTTCATTAAACCTTTGTATTACAACCAGAATTATATCGTTGCGATTACAATACCATTCCAGAGTGACGCTGGAATCTACCAGCTGAAGCCACTGTACTATGAAAACAGTATAAAAACCATTTATATCTTTTTATTCAGCTTAAAGTTTCGTCGACCAAAAGATTGACTCACTCAAACGAATTCGATCTCGGGAAGCCCGTAGGGGGCAAACGGCCTGACGTACCACGGTGGCTGAACCAGGGGGTTACATCCGGTTCGGTGCGCACACGTTCGCCGGATTTCCAGGAGAGTCCTTCAGCTTTTTTGAAGATTTTGGCATCGGCCAAACTTCCGTCTTTGTATTTCTGCAAGGAAACACCCTGCCCGCGTCGCATCTCCGGTATTTCGCTTAAAGGAAACACCAGCAATTTACGGTTATCGCCAATCACTGCAACCGTATCGCCTTCCACTCTGCGCGCAAGAAGCGCACGTGCTTTATCACCTAAGTTTAATATCTGCTTGCCGTTCTTGGTGCTTGCGACTACTTCTTCAGAATCAACAATGAACCCTTTGCCGAGTGTAGATGCCACCAGGAATTTTTCTTCTGGCTTATAAATCATCAAATCAACAATATCCTGCTCGTTATCAAGCTCTATAAACAACCGCACCGGATCGCCCTGCCCTTTACCGCGCGGAATCTTATCGCAAGGAATGGTGTAGAAACGGCCATCGGTTGCAAACAATAATAACTTATCAGTCGTCTGCGCGAACAGGGTGAAACGCTCTTCATCGCCTTCTTTATATTTTGCATCACCTACATCTACAACATGGCCTTTTAACGCACGAATCCAGCCCATTTTAGAGCAGAGAATTGTGATAGGTTCTTTTTCAACGAACGCTTCGATGGAAATAACACCGGCAGTCGGCGCATCACCAAACTGGGTACGGCGCTTGCCAAGCACCGTGGATTCGCCAAACATTTTTTTGGTTTCTTTTATCTCGCCGCCAATTACTTTCCAGCGTTTATCTTCCGACTTCAATGTTTCTTTCAAATCTTTTTGTTCTGATTTCAATTTATCATTTTCAATTTTGATCTCAATTTCATCAAGTTTACGCAAACTACGCAGACGCATATTGAGAATGGCTTCCGCCTGAACATCCGTCAGGTTCCATTTCTTCATCATTTTGGGCTTGGGCTCATCTTCATTACGAATGAGCTTAATCACCGCGTCCAGATTCAGGTAAGCGATGAGTAATCCGCCTAACACTTCCAGGCGATGCGCTATTTTCTCCAAACGGAACTTCGTGCGCCGTATCACCACCTCATCGCGGTGAGCAAGAAATGCCCGCAATACATCGCGTAAATCCATTACCACCGGCACACTCTGCGCAGTCAGCACATTCATATTCATATTAAAGCGTGTTTCCAGATCCGTGACCCTAAACAATGATTCCATGAGCATTTCCGCGTCAATCTGACGGCTCTTTGGCTCAAGTACAATGCGCATTTCTTCGGTAGATTCATCGCGGATATTGCCCAGATACGGCAATTTTTTATTGCGGAAAAGCTCGGCGATTTTTTCGATCAGGCGCGATTTTTGAATCTGATAAGGAATTTCCTGAATAATAATCTGGTAAAGCCCGTGGCTGAGTTCCTCTTTCTTCCAACGCGCGCGCACCCGGAAGCTTCCGCGACCGGTTTCATAGGCTTCCACTATATTCTCATGCGGCTCGACGATGATACCGCCAGTCGGAAAATCGGGACCCTTTACAAAGGAGAGTAATTTTTCAATTGAAGCATTGGGGTGCTGAATCAAGTATATGAGCGCATCGCATAGCTCGCCTACATTATGCGGCGGAATCGATGTTGCCATACCGACTGCAATGCCCTCAGAACCATTAGCAAGCAGATTAGGGAAATTGGAGGGCAGCACTAAAGGCTCACTATCTTCACCGTCATAAGTAGGACGAAAATCAACCGTATCCTGCTCAATGCCATCCAGCAGCGCGAGTGATACTTCGGTAAGGCGGGCCTCTGTATAACGCATGGCCGCCGCATTATCGCCGTCAATACTGCCGAAGTTACCCTGGCCTTCCACCAATGGATAGCGTACGGCAAAGGATTGCGCCAAACGTACCAACGTATCATACACAGCGGTGTCACCATGCGGATGATATTTACCAATCACGTCACCCACCACGCGTGCGCATTTTTTGAAGCCGGATTTGGGATCGAGCTTTAATTGCAGCATGGCGTAGAGCAAACGACGATGTACAGGCTTTAAGCCGTCACGAACATCTGGCAGTGAGCGCGCCATAATAGTGGAAAGCGCATACGCGAGATACCGTTCGGAGAGTGCATCTTTGAAAGACACATCCGTGATGATGGGGGTATTATCCGACGCTTTATTACCAGTTGTTTTACTCAATTAGAATCCTTTGGACGTTCACGCCATAAAGCGCAAACTACAATCTTTTTCGATTATTTCAAGCAGTTCAGTAGTTTCGTCACAAAAATTTCACATTTGAACAAAGGTTAATAAATCTTTAACAATTACAGGATTATATAGTCAACTTATTAACATTACGTTAATCAAAGCTTATGAATCCTTTATAAATATAGCTTGCAATTAGTATGGAATTATTGCATTAACCCTGTCATCAACTAGCGCGTCACAAAATATAATCGCCATATAATCGCCAGAACAATAATTAACTTAAAATTAACTTTAACTTCAACCTCAAGGAATTAAACAATGAAAAATTTCGTTTTAGCTGCACTTACTGCATCTGCCCTCACTGTAACATCATTCGCAGCTTTTGCTGACAGCGATGGCATCATTATCAGACAGGTTGGCAGTTTCCAGTCTGCAAAAGTGAACCAATCTGGTTTCAAAGATTATGCTTCACTAAACCAAAACGGTGGCAACGAATATGCTGTACTCAATCAGACCGGATCGAACAATACCCTGTCCGTTTCTGAAGGAAAATACGGCGTTCTTGAGCCAAGCACTGCCAATAGCTCGGTCGGCGCAACCCAGAATGGCAGCGATAACTATGGTTCCATCTATACTATTGGTAACACCAATTCTGCTAAACTTAACCAGAACGGCATAAGTGATACTGCAAGCATAAACCAGAACACTAACTATTCTACTGTTTCTATCAGCCAGAATGGTTCAAAAAACTACGCAGCTGCGTCTCAGAAATAATAAGCTGAGTTGAATTTCCGCCCCTGCTTAGCGGGGGCGGACCTTAAATTTTAAGTTGGTGTACAAACATGAAATTACTGTGTTTTATTGGTACTATTGCTGCAATGGCAGTTTTACTGACAGCCGCTGAGTCCCTGGCAGATGATAATACCATCGCCATTGCCCAGGTTGGAAATGGAAATAGCGCCGCCAGCGCGCAGAACGGTAGTGCTAACGTGTCCGGAATATCGCAAACAGGTACAGCTAACTTTGCTACTATTCACCAAACAGGCAGCAGCAACAAAGCAGGTATATTGCAAAATGGTGATAGCAATAGCGCTTCTATAACGCAGACGGGCAGCAACAATTTAGCAGGTATTTCACAGCTTGGTGCAAGCAATTATGCCGCTGCAATACAAGATGGCACCGCAAATGAGATTTTACTGGCACAGAACGGAAATTTTGACAGATTTTCGAGCGCACAAGCAGGAAATGGTAATATTATACACTCTTCTCAAACCGGCAATAACGACACTGATGAAGTAAGACAGACCGGAAACAATAATAATTCTGCCGACGTGCAGAATGGCAATAATGACACCATCAATAAATCCCAGGTCGGCAATGGTTTTATAAGCCATATTACCCAAAATGGTAATAACAAGAGTATCACCATAAGCCAGCACTTATAATAATGTATTATGAAGTTTTGGGTTGTTTGTAATTTTATCCCCGCTTTAATTATGCTCTTATTCAGCGCAACATCCTTATCAGCCGCCAATTCTGTTGATATCGAGCAACTTGGTTCGGGTAGTATTGAAATAAATCAGTCCGGCGCGAACAATGCTATACAGGTTCATCAGTCGGATAAAGATGCCCCGCCATTTCCGAATGATAATCAGAAAAATCCAAACCCGCCGCTGGGTTATCCTCCTTCGGGGAATGCTACTTCGGATTATCAGAAATCCATATTGGCAAATCCTTATACTTCTGCACCCGCACGGGCACAGGCGCTCACCGACCAGAAAGATGCTACTCAACAAAACGTGGCTAAGAAGGTTAATGCTCCTGAAATAAAAAAATCAGGTAAGATTAATCTTACGGGCAATAAAGCCTCCATTTCTCAGGAGGGAAACAGTAATGATATTTTAATTAAACAGACCGGACAAAATAATAATGAAGTTGCGCGCAAGCAAACGGGCAACTACAATCATTCTCGCGTCATTCAGAATGATAAAGTCATAGAAGACACGACAAAGTAAAAGGAAGGACTCATGAAGCTTATACCTATAATAGCAATACTTTCAGTGTCGTTAGCGCTGAGTGGAACAGTATATGCCTCCGAACTGGTCTATCATGGAATAAATCCTGATATTACACCCACCGCCGATCCGAATAACGGGCCCAATATAGCCAATCTTGCAAATCTTACAAAACCGGCAGCCAGCAGCCCCAATACATCATTATCGGACGCCGAGATAGTGAAACAAGGTGTTTTAAGCGGTATTTCTATAACACTACAGCAACAATTAACTGGCAATGCTACAAGTTCAGGAACCGTTCAATTTGGTGATGGCTCTTTTGCTACATACACTACAAGCGGTGGTATTCGCACTATTGTTATCCACGATCTGGATGGTCAGATTACCACTATTTCTTTCCCCATCAGCTAGTAATAAAAATAATGAAAAATATAATCCCTCTCGTCGTAGTAAGTGCTTTGCTGCTTAATGGCTGCAGTGCTTCCAGTCTTTATAAAAATAATTTGAGCAATGAAGCGCAGGTCACGGATACTACGCAAGCCAGCATATTGCTTGCTGATCTTCCTTTGCCAAAAAATCAGATCCCGGTTGCGGTATATGACTTTCAGGATCAAACCGGACAGTTCAAAGAAAGTACCGGTTTTGCAAATTTCTCAAGTTCTGTGACCAAAGGGGGGCTTTCGGTACTGACCAAAGCTTTGCTTGATACCGGCAATGGCAATTGGTTTATGGTCGCGGAACGCGGCAGCCTGAATAACTTGCTCAAAGAACGTCAGATTATACGTACGGAGCGTTCTGATTATACCAATCCCAATGGCACAAGACTCCCCGAGCTGCCACCCCTTGTTTACGGCGGTATGCTAATCGAAGGTGGAATTATTTTCTACGACTCCAATGCCATCACCGGCGGTGCCGCCGCTGGCTATTTTGGCCTTTCCGGTTCCGCACAATATAGCCGTGATATCGTGACAGTGTATTTGCGCGCAGTCAACGTAAGCACCGGACAGGTTATTCTCGCAGTCAACAGCTCAAAGACCGTGTTTTCCTATGCACTGGATGCAAGCGTCACGCGCTATTTATCCATCGATAAACTACTTGAGATCGAAACCGGATATTCCGTCAATGAACCGAGCCAAATTGCCGTGCGCCAAGCTATAGAAACCGGGCTGTATTCGCTGATCATGGAAGGGGCGATTAAAGGAACCTGGAGCTTTGCCGATGAGGCAGCTGGCAAAAGGGCTATAGCAGAATATCTCGCACGTAGAGATGGTCCGCATGATAATACCATTTCGCCAAAATCGGTTGTGTATAATGATCAGACGCCAGTGCCACCACGTATCTTTAATAATTCTGCTCCTGTAGCATCTCAGGCTGCAACTGCTCCGGCGACTGTGGTACCAGCGCAAGCACCACCCCAACCGACTAAATCTGAGCGCATTGCCAAGCCAGTGATTAATGCTGACGCTAATAAAAACAGTAGCGGTGGCATTTCAGGCTGGTTCAGCAATTTCTTTGGTGGCAGTGACGATACTTCCGAAAACTACGCTCCCTAAAGCTATATAAAACCAACACTAGACAATAATGCGGTATTTTGTTATATTGTCTGCCTAGGCAGTTACTGTTGAGGCAGAAAAAATGGTGGGGCATTACTATAATGCGAAGAGGTATGATGCTCGGCGCAGCATCGGGTATTTAGTCCGCCATAGCAGCGCGATCATTACCTGTAAAATTGAAGCATTGTTTGCTGAGAAAGATCTGACATTTATCCAGTATGTGATTTTAATGAATCTGCGCGATGAGCTGGCAGTGACCTGTGCAGATTTGTGTGGGGTCATGCGCTATGATAGCGGTGCTATTACACGGGTTATTGATCAGCTCGAAAAAAGGAAACTACTTAAGAGGCAACGCAGCACCACCGATCGCAGGGTAGTAAAACTGGCCATAACCCCGCATGGCAAGAAAGTGGTAGAATCACTTATCCCTGTTGTAGTTCAGCAATATAATGAATGGTTTACGGATTTCAGCAAAGAAGAGACCGATACACTCATAATGTTGCTTACCAAATTTAATACAAAAATATCGGACAAAAAACCGGAAAAGTAAGATGTGGATTGTTAAAATAGCACTGACGCGGCCATACACATTCATTGTGCTGGCTCTGCTTTTGCTCATTATGGGCCCGCTTACCATCATGCGAACCCCCATTGATATTTTTCCTAATATCGGCATTCCGGTTGTAAGCATAGTCTGGAGTTATAGTGGCTTGCCGCCAGACGAAATGGGCAACCGCATTACTGCAAATTTTGAGCGCGCGCTAACGGTTACAGTGACCGATATTGAACATATAGAATCCCAGTCCTTGCAAGGGGTTTCCGTTATCAAGGTATATTTTCAACCTGTTGTTAATATAAATATTGCATTGAGTCAGGTTACTGCGATTGCCCAGACGATGCTGCGCCAATTACCGCCCGGCACCACACCGCCGCTGATCTTGAGCTACAATGCATCCACCGTTCCGGTGATTCAGCTTGCGCTTTCGAGTACAAAATATTCCGAACAGGAGCTTTTTGACTTCGGCAATAACATTATCCGCACACAACTTGCTACCATACAGGGCGCAGCGCTTCCCTACCCTTATGGCGGCAAAAGTCCACAAATCCAGGTGGATTTAAATCAGAAAGCGATGCAAGCACACGGCATTTCAGCGCAAGATGTCAGCAATGCCATCGGCGCGCAGAATCTGATTTTACCTGCGGGCACAGAAAAGATTGGTGAATACGAATATACAGTGAAGCTCAATGCCAGCCCAACAGTGGTGGATGAGCTCAATAACCTACCTGTAAAAGCCGATGGTGATACAACGCTCTATATCAAAGACGTTGCGCATGTCCGCGATGGATTTGCTCCGCAGACCAACATCGTGCATATGGACAATCACCGCGCCATGCTGATGTCCATTCTTAAAACCGGAAACTCGTCGACACTGGATATTATTGACCGCATTAAAAATTTAATACCACATCTTCGGGATATGATTCCACCGGAAATAACTCTGCAGGCAATAAGCGATCAATCTATTTTCGTGCGTGGTGCCATTGATGGGGTAATACGCGAAGGTATTATTGCCGCCGTGCTTACCGGACTTATGATATTGCTGTTTCTTGGTAGCTGGCGCAGCACACTCATTATTACTTTATCTATTCCCCTCTCCGTGCTGGCTTCCATAATCCTGCTATCCGCGCTTGGACAAACTATTAACATTATGACGCTGGGCGGTCTCGCGCTTGCGGTCGGTATATTGGTTGATGATGCAACCGTTGCTATCGAAAATATCAACTGGCACTTAGAACAGGGAAAAGAAGTACAGGAAGCAATTTTAGATGGAGCGCAGCAGATCGCTATACCAGCATTGGTCTCAACCTTATGTATCTGCATTGTGTTCGTGCCGATGTTTTTCTTAACCGGCGTTTCAAGGTTTCTATTTATTCCTTTGGCAGAAGCAGTGGTGTTCGCCATGCTTGCTTCGTATGTGTTATCGCGCACATTGGTTCCGACTCTGGCAATGTACTGGCTTAAGGCACATGACACACCTCATGATCATGAAGTGCAGCACATGCGCAAAAATATATTTGCCCGCCTGCAGGCAAGTTTTGAGCATAAATTTGAGAAGCTTCGTGAATTCTATCACCAGAAACTCGCTTTAACACTTGAACATCGTGGGCTTTTTATCAGTTGTTTCTTGGGCTTCATAGTCGCTTCTTTATTAATACTTGCTCCGTGGCTCGGCTCCGACTTTTTTCCAGGCGTCGACGGCGGCGAGATTAAACTTCATATCCACGCTCATACCGGATTACGTGTAGAAGAAACCGCAAAATTATGCGAAGAGATCGACAATCAGATACGCAAAGTCATTCCTGAAAAAGAACTGGCACGTGTGGTAGATAATGTCGGCTTGCCGATAAGCGGAACCAACCTTTCTTACAGCAACTCAGCACCGATAGGCTCCAGTGACGCCGATATTCTTATCTCACTTTCTCCCGATCATCACCCTACCCCTGACTATGTGCGCCAGCTGCGCCAGACCCTGCCAAAAGCCATGCCCGGCGTTACCTTCTCGTTTTTGCCTGCCGACATCGTGAGCCAGATTCTTAATTTCGGCCTGCCCTCGCCGATTGATGTACAGGTAATTGGTCTTAACGACGATGCCAACAAAAAATATGCTGATATGCTTTACGATAAAATCCGTCATGTCTCAGGTATTGCCGATGCCAGAATTCAGCAGGTTTCCGATAATCCTGAACTGCATGTCACCCTTGATCGAACACGCGCACAAGAGCTGGGGCTTACAGCACTTGATGTTGCAAGTGATATGCTTATCTCGCTTTCGGGCAGTTTCCAGACCGCGCCTACATTCTGGCTTAATCCCAAAAATGGTGTGTCTTATTCTATCGTTACTCAGACTCCGCAACACGATCTGGATTCGATTGATGCGCTTCGTAATATCCCCATCACCGGCCATGCGAATGCTGCCCCACAATTGCTTGGTGCAGTATCGGATGTTTCGCGTGGCGCAGGCCCCGCTGTCGTTTCACATTATAACGTTCAGCCCGTCATTGATATTTTTGCAGCCGTGGAAGACCGCGATTTAGGTGCGGTGGGAAGAGATATTGATAAAATAATTTCCGACACAGAAAAAGATGTGCCTAAAGGTTCGCGCGTAAGAGCACGCGGACAAATGCAGACACGTGAGGCTTCGTTCAGCGGTCTTTACAGCGGACTAGTATTTGCGATTCTTCTAGTCTACTTACTCATCGTGATTAACTTCCAGTCCTGGACAGATCCGTTTATCATTATCACCGCACTTCCTGCCGCTATTGCAGGTATTGTCTGGATGTTATTCTTAAGCCATACGACGCTCAGTGTTCCGGCACTCACCGGCGCTATCATGTGTATGGGTGTTGCCACCGCAAACAGTATTTTAATTGTAAGCTTCGCGCGTGAACGTATGTCACATGGTGACGATGCTATAACCGCATCGCTTGAAGCGGGCTACACACGTCTGCGCCCAGTCATTATGACGGCACTCGCCATGATCATCGGTATGATTCCAATGGCGCTTGGTCTTGGTGATGGCGGTGAACAGAATGCACCGCTCGGGCGCGCCGTTATTGGCGGGCTTGCTTTTGCAACCATTTCAACTCTGTTTTTTGTGCCTGCGGTCTTCTGTCTGATTCATGAACGCAGAAGACTGAAGAACGGCGGACACGCTACGCAACAGGAGAATTACAATGGCTAAGCATTTAAAGAAAAAAAGAATATTATTTGCTATTCTAATGTTACTGATAGCATTCACCCTCATTGGCATGCGCATCCACGCCGCGAGAGCATTAAATGATCGCACTCAGGATCAGGCGATAACCACAGTGAATGTGATTAAAGCACCAGGTGGGCCTGCGAGTGAAGAAATTGTACTGCCCGGAAATGTACGCCCCTGGCATGAAGCACCGATTTATGCGCGCACCAATGGCTATCTGAAACAATGGTATACCGGCATGGGTACCCATGTAAAAACCGGGCAACTTATGGCCGAAATCGACACCCCTGAAATAGATGCACAACTCCATCAGGCCATAGCCGATCTGGCAACTGCAAAAGCTAATAACGATCTGGCACAAATCACCGCCACACGCTGGGAAGCGCTTTTAAAAACTGACTCGGTATCCAAACAGGAAACCGATGAAAAAATCGGTGATGCGAAAGCAAAGGCCGCTGCACTTGCTTCCGCACAAGCCAATGTCGATCGCTTGAAAGATCTGGAATCTTTCAAACGTGTTGTTGCTCCTTTTGATGGGGTGGTGACCGCCCGGCTTACCGATATCGGCGCGCTGATAAACTCCGGAAGCACTACCGGGCAAGTTCTGTTTCAGTTATCGCAACATAATAAACTGCGCGTCTATGTAAGCGTTCCGGAAAATTATGCCTATGCGATTACGCCGGATATGGAAGCCGATATCACATTTACCGAACATTCCGATCATAGTTACAAGGCGACATTATACCATACCGCCGAGGGAATCGATAATACGACGAGAACAGAGCTGATTGAATTTTTGGTAGAGAATAATAAGTATGAAATACTCCCCGGTGGGTTTGCCGATGTACATATGAAGCTTGCAGCCCACGACACTAATATCCGCCTACCGGTAAACGCCTTGCTTTTCCGCAAAGAAGGTTTGCAGGTAGCAACGATAGATGCAAACAACAAAGTGTTGCTCAAATCCGTTAAAATGGGGCGCGACTTTGGCAATTCCGTGGAAATACTTTCCGGCATTGAGCCGCAGGAGATCGTTATCGTAAATCCTCCCGATTCGCTGAGTAATGGACAGGCAGTCCGTGTTGCCGAGGCCGCTGACAAGCATGACGATAAGGACATGAAAAAGTGATATTCAGAAATCTTATTCTGGGCGCACTGTTATTTGGGACATTAGCCTCCTGTTCACTTGCGCCCAAATATACACAACCCAGTACCGCACCTATTCCAGAGGCCTATAAGGAAAACAAAGATTGGCAACTTGCAAAACCCGCAGATGCTATAGAGCGTGGAGAGTGGTGGAAAATATTCGGTGATGAAAAATTAAATGATCTGGAAAGCAAAGTTGCAAGTTCAAACCAGGATTTAAAAGCTGCCATTGCACGTTATGATCAGGCACGTGCCGTTGCAACGCAAGCCAATGCTGCTTATTTTCCCACCGTGACTGCAAATGCCAGTGAAAGCCGCAATCAGCTTTCCCATAATATTACCTCACAGACAACACTTTCACTCTATAACGAAAATATAGTGGGCGTGGATTTATCCTATGAGCTTGATATCTGGGGGCGCGTGCGCAATTCCGCCAAAGCCGCCGGTAATCTTGCACAAGCAAGCGCTGCTGATAAAGCGGTGCTGGATTTAAGTATCCACGCAGAACTCGCCACCGATTATTTTAATCTGCGCGCACTTGATAAAGCACAAGTTATACTTGGCAAAGCTATTGATGCTTACCAGAAAGCATACGACCTCACCAATGACCGTCATAATGGCGGTATAGCTTCAGAAGCGGATGTGGATCAGGCGAAAACACAATTAGAAAATGCCAAAACACAAAGTGCGGAATCTGCATTACAACGCGCGCAAATGGAACATGCGATCGCCATACTCGTGGGTGAGATGCCGTCTTCTTTTAAAATTGACCCCGTAACCATAGTCAGCGAAGCTCCAACAATTGATGCGGGCTTACCCTCCACGTTGCTGGAGCGCCGCCCGGATATTGCTGCCGCAGAACGCCGGGTTTCCTCTGCCAATGCCGAGATTGGCGTTGCCCGCGCCGCTTACTTCCCTACCATAAGCCTCGATGCTATGTTTGGTTTTGAAAGCATTACCCGCTCCACATTGTTTAATGCACCGAGCCAGTTCTGGTCGCTTGGGCCAAGCGCGGTAATGACACTATTTGACGCCGGAAAAATTCACGCGATGAACGATCAGGCACGCGCTGCTTATAATGAAACGATTGCCAATTACCGCGAAACGGTACTTACCGCTTTCAAAGAAGCAGAAGATAATCTCGTCGCCATCAAACAGTTGGAGCAGGAAAATACAAGCCAGACTGCAGCCACGGAAGCCGCTGAGAAAGCGCTTACTCAAGCCCAAGATCGCTATAAAGGCGGCATTGCAACGTATTTGGATGTAGTGGTTTCTCAGAATACCGCGCTTCAAGCAGAGCTTGCCTCAAACGACATCCTCACTCGCCGTATCAATGCACGAATTGCACTTATCAAAGCGCTCGGCGGCGGCTGGAATCTGCATGATGATAAAGCAGTGAATCCAAAATAATCAAAATTTAAAGGCACCTTCTTGTTCATGCGAATCCTCATTCTTATCGGTTTTCTTGCGTTCATGAATGGTTATGTGGCGATGAGCCTTGTTGCCATCTGGCCTTTCGCGGGTGGGCATTTGTTTATAGTGTGGCTGTTCACTTTTGTATTCTTCGCACTGCAACTTGCCGCGCCTTTTGGCGATCGGCTTTTATTTCCCGGACTCAAAGACCGCAGCGGCTTGAATGTAATTTTTAACCTCATTGACTGGGCGTCCTATGCGGCACTCGGCATTCTTTCATGCCTGTTCATCTATACACTCTCAGCTGATATTATAAGTACGATATGGAAATTGATTTCATTACCTAATAATGGTGCATTGTTTGATCGACGACAATTATTTTTGCTTGCTGCCCTTACATTTGGCACTATTGCGCTTGGCATAAAACAGGCCGCTTCTGGCCCTACCGTTCGCACAGTTGAAATACCGCTTGATAATCTTCCAGCAAATTTTGATGGATTTAAAATAGTGCAGATTTCCGATCTGCATGTGGGCTCGATAATTGGCCGTGATTATACAGAAAATGTAGTCACTATGGCGAATAATCTAAAGCCCGACCTCATTGCACTCACGGGAGATTTTGTTGATGGCAGCGTGGAAGATTTACGAGATAAGGTTGCACCACTTGCAAAGCTTCATGCGCCTTATGGCGTCTTCTTTGTAACCGGCAATCATGAATATTATTGGGGTGCAGGCGCGTGGATTGCTGAGTTTGCAAAACTAGGCGCGCGCATTTTATCCAATGAGCACATTATTCTCAAACGCGGCAACGAAGAAATTATCCTGGCAGGCATTAATGATTATTCAACACGGTATATGCAATCTGATCATGCATCCGATCCAGGAAAAGCACTTGAAGGATCGCCGTCTAATCTCACAAAAATTCTTCTTGCCCATCAACCGGCGAGCTATAAAGCAGCACATGCTGCAGGGTTTGATTTGCAAATTTCCGGCCATACACATGGCGGCCAATATTTCCCCTTCAATCTGTTTATCCGATTGTTTCAACGTTACTATAAAGGATTGAATCGACATGAAAATATGTGGATTTATGTGAACCGCGGAACTGGTTTTTGGGGGCCACCGTTGCGCACCGCTAACCCTTCCGAAATTACACTGATAATCCTACGCCGCAGAGGATAAGTTATAGACAAGCAGGTAATCCTCTTTTATAACGCATTTCTCTTGATTTCAGCCCGGATGGCGGAATTGGTAGACGCGCTAGCTTCAGGTGCTAGTGTTCGCAAGATCATGGAGGTTCGAGTCCTCTTCCGGGCACCATTTTATAATATCCTTATGCGTTTGTGGTCACTTCATCCTTCATTTCTGGATACTAAAGGCTTAGTCGCCTTATGGCGCGAGGCCTTGCTTGCGCAGCATGTGCTTCACGGAAAAACCAAGGGATATCGCCACCACCCTCAATTACAGCGTTTTTATGAATCTGCATCGTCAAAGGAGGCCATTGCCACTTACCTTTGGGAGGTACATAAAGAGGCAGAGCGCAGAGGGTACAATTTTAATAAGCAAAAAATCCTGGCCAAACCTTGTGCTATGTCAATATCAGTGACAGAAGGACAAATGGCATTTGAGCTTAAACATCTGAGGGAAAAATTAAGCCGCCGTGATCCAGATAAATTACGGGCTATAAAAAAATTATCTCTTCACCCCCATCCCTTATTTTTTACCATTCCCGGAAAACTAGAAACGTGGGAACGTACCTAGAAGTTATTAGTTCTTAATAAGAATGAGCCCCCCTCATTATGGATTCATTATATTTTTGCAATGTATACCTTTGATACTGGACAAAATTTTTGCGGATGGATAAAGTTTACCCTAAGAAGCGTCGTTATCTAATTATTCATAATAACTCAAGGTGCCGATATGCAGTATATAAAAACCCTCATTACTTCTTTCCTCGTATTGTTCGCGTTGTTATCACCGGTAACATCGAGCGCGCAAATTGGGGTTGGTGTTTCAGCAGATATTTCCGTGGGCGCGCCCGTTGCCATTGCCCCTCCTGCTATCCCCGTATATGTAGTACCTGCGCCACCGCAAGAAGGATTTATCTGGGTACCAGGACATTGGCGCTGGGGCATATTTGGTTATTATTGGGTACCGGGTACCTGGGTACAACCACCTACTTTTGGTTATTTATGGACTCCTGGCTATTGGGGCTGGGGTGGCGGTGGCTTCGGCTGGCGCGAAGGTTATTGGGGAACGCATGTCGGTTTTTACGGCGGCATTAATTATGGCGGCGGGTATGGTGGCCATGGCTTTAATGGCGGCGGATGGCAGGGAAACATGTTTGTTGTTAACCGTTCAGTTACGAATGTTACCAACATCACCAATGTCACTAACGTAACCAATGCCAGCTTTAATGGTGGTCCGGGTGGAACCCATGATGCACCAACGCATGAGGAACAAGCAGCAATGCATGAAAAGCATTTACCGCCTACTGCTGATCAGGTGAAAAACGTGAAGGCTGCAAGCAGCAATCCGCAATTGCGTGCGTCCGCTAACAATGGAAAACCTGCTATTGCTGCGACGACGCACCCCGGTGTGTTTGCCGGCAAAGGCGTAGTCGCCGCAAAACAAGCTGGTCCAAAGAATGTGGAAGCAGAGAAGCACAATCAGGCGGTGATTAAAAACCCTGCCCTTGCCAAAGGCGCTGCTATTCCTAAAGCTGCAAATAATGCGGGAGCGCATAAGCCTGTAAATCAACAAGAAAAGCCTGAGGCGATGCAACATCAACCTGCTGCACGCCCGGCAGCAGATTCGGCTGAGCGGAATTCTGAGGTGACTCAACATCCTCAGCCCGTTTCGCGTCCTGCAGCACAACGTCAACCAGGAGGTGGCCCATATTCTCAGTCTGTTAATAGTCAGCATTCACCTGTTGAACACAGACCAGAAGCAGCGGCACCCCATCCTCAGGCCGCTGCGCCACATCCTCAGCCTGCACCGCATCCGGCTGAACGCAAACCCGAAGAAGGTGAACATAAACAGCCTGAATAGAGAAGATAATTTTCATCCGACTACCATTGGAGAGTGCATTATGTCACGTACCATTTTTCTAAGCAGGCTTATCGGGATTGCCGAGATTTTTATTTCTCTGTCTATGTTGTTGCACAAGCAGTTATTCATCGCGCTTCTGACGGGGATGCTGCAAGACCGACCATTACTATTTCTGGTTGCTATCTTGATATTAACAGGAGGTCTTGCGATTATACTCAGTCACAATATCTGGTCAGGCGGGGTGCTGCCGATTATCGTCACCCTCTTTGGCTGGATACTGTTTCTCAAAGGTTTGATGTCACTGTTATGCCCACCCGAAGTGACGATTTCAATGCTCGGCACACTCCATTACGAAGAGTATTTTTATGTCTACTCAACGGTTCCATTACTGATTGGTCTTTACCTTACCTTTGAAGGTTTCAAATCCGTGCTATGCAAAAACTGTGGGCAGAAAGAGTAAGCTCGCATCCGGGGATAGGTTGCCAAACAGGTACTCTCAGGATACGGTATCCGAATGCCGCTCTTTCATTCCAAACGATTCCTGCCTTTGTTCCTCACCCAGTTTCTTGGGGCGTTTAACGATAATCTTTTAAAAAATGCACTGGTGATGCTGGTGACTTACCATGTAGCGGTGCAGACGGGCAGCAATGCGCAAATTCTGGTAACGCTCGCAGCAGGGCTTTTTATCCTGCCGTTCTTTTTATTTTCTGCCACTGCCGGACAACTGGCCGATAAATATGACCGGGCAAAACTCACGCGCATTATTAAAATTGCTGAAATCGCCATTATGGCAATCGCGATTGCGGGATTTGCCATACAAAATGTGGCACTACTCCTGTTCGCACTATTTTGTATGGGAGTGCATTCTACCTTCTTCGGGCCGATTAAATACGTCCTATTGCCACAACATTTACACGACGATGAATTACTGCAAGGTAATGCCTACATTGAAGCAGGAACCTTTCTTGCCATATTGCTCGGCACCATTCTTGGCGGTGTGCTCATACTGCAAACGGGCGGTGTGTATTATGTATCCTTTGCCCTGCTTGCCCTTGCCATAACCGGCTACTGCATCAGCCGTTATATCCCCGAAGCACCTGCGCCGGAGCCAACGCTTATTATCAACCGCAATATCTGGCAGGAAACTTTGCATATCATTGGTTTCAGCAAAACCGACAAAAAAGTATTCCTCTGCATCCTTGGAATTTCATGGTTCTGGCTGGTAGGCGCTACTTTTCTTTCACAATTTGCACCTTACGTAAAAAACGTCATTTACGCAGATGCGTCTGTCGTGACTTTATTGCTGACGGTTTTTTCCATAGGCATAGGTATAGGTTCTGTCTTATGCAACAAGCTATTGCACGGCGTTATAAAAAGCACCTACGTGCCATTGGCCGCGATTTGCATGACGATATTCGGGATTGATCTGTATTTTGCCAGCAATGCCATCGCCCTTTCTTACCGAACAGAACTCATGACATTGTGGGAGTTTATCGGAAGCTTTTCGGGTTTGCGAATTCTTATCGATTTGTTTTTTATCGCAGTAAGCGGAGGTGTTTACATCGTGCCGCTTTACGCGATTATGCAACAAAAGAGCGAAGCCATACACCGCGCACGCATTATCGCCGCAAACAATGTGATGAATGCATTGTTCATGGTGGCCGCAACGCTTCTGACGCTCGCGATGCTTTCGCTTTCCTTCACTATCCCGCAAGTATTTCTGACAGTCGCGTTACTCAACGGGCTAGTCGCTATTTATGCCGCAATTAAATTGGAGAAGCTTTAATTAGCTGCCCCCCGGTATTGGCAACACCGGCATGACTTCTACAGATTCACCCGGAAAGATGGTAAAGTGCGGATGGTTCTCGAACAGTTTAGCAGCCGCTTCATGCGAATCGGCACGCACGACAGTATAGCCACCCATTTCGTTGCTTACATCTTTGATGCCGTCCGGGGTGATTTTCTTCGTCTTACCGAGCGGTCCACCCATAGTAATAATGGACGCCTGATGTTTCTCGACCCAGGCCTTCCAGGCAGAAATTCCTTGCTGCATTTTTGCTTGCTGTTCTTTTTCAGAAAGCGCATTCCATGCCACCATTCTCGGATTGGTTTTACTGCCAAGAAAGATGGCAAGATAAGTATTCGCATTCGTATTCATAAAATCCTCCTTATCAATCGTTTGCATATTGTCTCCTTCGCAGTAAAAAATACATTATGAATTGGGATTACCATAGGAACAAATGGTAAAATCCGCAATGCCCTTAAAGATTAACAGAATTTCTCTGAAATTTGTTTCAGAGATACACAATCATATCGATCTCTGATATTGTCTCATTTAGAGACACCCTAAGTTTATAATCTGTATAGGAGCAATGGATGGCTAAGTGGCGATGGTCTTTTTTGGGCGGCATTACCATACTGACTCTGTTTTTTGGAATCATTGGCATCTATCTGTATAATATTCCTAACCAGCAGATGGAACAGGGGCAATGGGTAACGCACACCTACGAAGTGCTGAATCAGCTGGAGATACTCTCGGGCCAGTTAGGAATTGCGAGAGAGCAAGAGAACAATCAGGCAGAAGAGCGAGTTCTGCAAACGCTTACTACCATTGCCAATCTCACTAAGGATAACCCAAACCAGCAGGAACGGATTATGCCGCTTCGTCAATTAATTGATGATGTATTTAAACATTCTTCGCTCAATACAAATCAATCTTTTCCTGCTTCTGCTTCTCTGAATAAAAATGAAATGAGCGCCATCGCACAGAATATTTCAACCATGCGCCAGGAAGAAGAACGCCTCCTTACCGAACGGGACGCGCGGTGGCAAGCATCGATGGAGCACACTCGTATATTGTTCATAAGTGGATTCGCGATACTCTATTTATTTATTATATTTACTTATATTGCATTTCGCATGGAATCACGTGCGCGCGAAATGTTGCTTAAGATGGAAAGTGAAACAGCCACTATGCATCGCGGAATAGCTGCACGAATGACACAGATTGTCGACATTCAGCAAGATATCATTTCTCAGCGGCTTAACTTAGAAAATGCTATGAAAGTTATTGCTGAACGCACACAATTCATCACTCATGCCGATGGCGCCGCCATCGAAATGCTGGAAGGCGATGAAATGGTTTACCGTGCCGTAAGCGGTTCTATGGAACGTTTTATCGGATTCAGAATTAAAGCACTGGGTAGTTTATCAGGCTTGTGTGTCGCACAAGCTATGCCGTTATACTGCGCTGATAGCGATACAGACAATCGCGTGGATAAAGAAGCATGCCGTACCGTGAATCTGCGCTCCATGATTGTCGTGCCGCTTATCCAACAAGGAGAAACGATTGGTGTATTAAAAGTGGCATCCAGCAAGCCTTCTGCTTTCACAGAAGAAGATTCTAGCACACTGCAATTAATGGCAGGGGTACTCACGGCAACCTTGCGCGATGCTCTAGCTTCGGCAGCATTGAGGGATTCTCATACTAACCTCAGCATGTCTAATGAATTGCTTAAAATGCAAAAAGGGCAGCTTGAATCTGAAAAAGACACATTGAAAACACTTGCCGATACCGATGGCATGACCGGGCTTAAGAATCACCGTTATTTTCAGGAATATTTGGCGCAGGAATATCTAAGAGCGGTGCGTTATAAAAATGAACTTTCGCTTATTCTGCTGGATATAGATTACTTCAAGCAATTTAATGATGAATTTGGTCATCTTGCGGGAGATGAGGTCATAAAACAAGTGGCAACACTTCTTAAAAATACTGCGCGCGCCTCCGATTGCGTAGCGCGCTATGGTGGTGAGGAATTCGCTGTAATCCTGCCTCAAACCCCTATGGAAGGTGCTTTAAAAGCTGCCGAGCTTATTCGCAAGGTCATTCTGGAAGCATCCTGGAAAAATCGTCCTATTACTGTCAGTATTGGCGTTAGTAGTTTAAAGAAGGACACTACGGATGCTGTCTCAATTATCGATGAGGCGGATAAGGCGCTGTATCAATCGAAAACGTCTGGCCGGGATAAGGTCACTGCCTTTGCAGCGTAAAGTAAATTGCGGGGAGTTTTTACAATCCAAACACTCATGGAACTTGAGTGCCTATAATTTTAAAGGATTGAAATCTGTTTTGTAATCATAGAAATCAACTTTCTCTAGTTCTTTAAGTTTTGCCGATACTCGCAGTGTGATGGGTAACAGGATAAGTTCTAACCCTATTTTGATGGCGCTTCCCATCAGGATACTTTTAAAAAGCATGCCACCAGACAGCATACCCCAGAGGGCAAGCCCATAGAAAATACCCGTATCCACTAATTGCCCGCACAGAGTCGACATTGCAAAACGGGCGGCAATATGTTTCCCTTTTGTCCAAACTTTCATTTTTGCCAACACGTAATTATTGACGATATCTCCCACAAACATAGCCATCGTGCCAAAGAAAACAAGTCTCGGAGCAGCGGAAAGAACATCCACAAAAGATTGATTATTGGTCATGACAACGGAGGGTGGATAATACACTACAAACTGAAAAGCGATGGTCGAAAGGATCTGTGCTGCAATGGTGTAATACAGTATCCGCCTTGCGATTGCGTAACCATACACCTCCGTCATCAGATCGGCAAAAATATAAATAAAGGGAAAATAATAAATAGTGATGGACAAAGGAATGCCAAACACGTCAATCAATTTTCCGGCGGTTGGGATGCACACAATGCCAAAAAAGATATTCCATATCAGAATATGAGTTAAATATTTGTAGTTACTCATTTCCTGCCCTACCGCAGGTATTACTGGCTGCTTTACCAGTTCCAGTACTTTACGCTTCGACTTGGAGACTTTCTGTTTTAAACTCATAAGACTCATCTTGCATACGGATTGATGTATACAAATACAACCGTCCTGCCAGATCAAGTCAAGAGATTTATAGATTACGTATTCTCAGCTTTTATCGCGTCCAATGCATCCATGATTTGCTGCTCTAAATCATGGGATATGTCATATTTTTCTTCCATTTCCTTTTGTAGCTCAATGGGAGGCTCTGCTCCGAGACCATGACAAAGAATAGTTCCAAATGCGCTTAAGTCATATGAGCCCGCTGCTTCAGCTTTCAAAAATTCCTCATATTTATCAAAAGCAATAGCGACGTAGGCATATTGCGCCTCTCCTGATGCACTGAGTCCCTTCACCAGAACGCACATGCTTGGCAACTCGCTATTGTTATCTTCCTTTGTCATCGCGAGTTTTTTTGATCTTGGATTCCATAATGAGATTATCGAGGGCCAGCGCTGAAACGTTCACAAAATAAAGAATGCCCGAGATTAGCATGTTTTTGTCCTTGCCCTTACCATCACCTTCAAGGCCCTGCTGCACTTGAAGTATCGCTGCTATTGTCGAACTGCCCAGCGAAACCCATCGGTTTGCAAATATTTTACTAAGCAGGCTTCTTTCCTCTTTTTTGTGATGGAGAGCAAGCCTTTCACGTCTGTCCTGATCGCTCATACCGGCAATATCTATGGATTTTGTTATTATCTTAAACGCACCCTCTTTTATTTCCTTATCTCTGCCGCTCTGAAGACCAGCAATCAGTTTGAGGGCGTCCGTGATAAAACTCGCAGATCGATTGAAGAATAACGTATTTTCCTGGGGATGAAGGTAGGAGTGCACCATCTGACCGGGGATGGAAGTATGGGGAAGTGCCTGGTCATTTTCTTTCACAAGCATCGAAGTAACATTGAGGGCGGCAGATCCAATTCCTGATGCTGTTCTCCAAGGGTTTTTATTGGCAACCCCCGATAAGCCGATGAGGATGTAAGAAACAAACCCACCCGTATAAGCGATTTTGCGCAAAATCTTATTCGCAAGTCCAAGCGGAATAGATTCACTCTTAGAAAAGACAAGAGGAGGTTGTGTTGTGCCCACTTGCTTGTCAGAATTTTTTTCTGCTGCTACTGCTTCTTTTGAGGGCTTATCAATATGTCCAATACGGGCAATCTCCCTCTCAGAAAAACTAAGAGGAGGCTTTATTGTACCCGGTTGGTTCTGAATCGCTGTTTCTTCTAGCATTATAAATGTCCCCGCAGGGATTATAGTTCATTTTAGAATGAAAATAAACCGGGATAAGGTTACAATTATGTTACAACGCTTGTCGTTGGCTGCTTTGGGAGAATATTGGTTCTTCACCGCCCAACCAATTAGGCGGCCTCGCTCATGATCGCAAAACCCAATGTGATACACGAAGATATTCAACACCTGTTTCTTCAAGCTATTGATTTTACTAAGAAGTTTGGTTGCGGGGGCAGGATTTGAACCTGCGGCCTTCAGGTTATGAGCCTGACGAGCTACCGGGCTGCTCCACCCCGCGACATTTAACCGGACTTCAATAAGCCCGGCAGCTCAGTATTTGTTTTTCGACGCTTCGCCTTTCAGGCTTACGCTTCGGCGGGCTGCTCCACCCCGCGACAATTTAACCGGGCTTTTGGCTAGGCACCCGAAATAAGAAGTGGACTTATAGCAACTTATCCGGATTGCGCAAGCCCAAATCCTCCAATAATCCGGCTGTTAACCAAGCTATCGCAAATGCAGGCATTTATATGAGCTAATCTTGCACCACTGGCATTATTTTGCTATAATGAAATATCGAAACATCTGAATATTTCTTGCAGGCAGGTTATTTACTATATTAGAGTGCTTTGTAACAACATTAATAAAAAATTCTTGAAATTAAGGCCTCTACTCAGGGAGTTTGTATTTTGAGACAAAAACATACGCAAGTTCACGCACTTACCCTTACTTACAGGCCCCTCCTTGCACGTATCGCTGTCGTCTTATTGCTTGCCATTTCCATCTGGCTCATCGTTATAAGCAGAACCAACAGCAACATCACCGCCACCATCCGCATGAAAATATCCGATGCGGTGGTTCCCGTGGTGGAAATTCTTGCCAAACCTATGGATGCCGTCTCTTCCGTTGGTGCCTGGGTGCATGAAATGGCAACTATGCGCGAAGAAAACCGCACACTCAAATCCGAAATAAGCCGCCTGCGTTTGTGGCACTCCTCAGCTATTGAGCTTAAAAATGAAAACGACAAGCTCCATGCACTTTTGAAATTTGCACCCGACAGCAAAACCGCCTACACCTCGGCGCGCATCGCCATTGATGCTGGCAGCCCCTACACCCATTCTGCGCTGATTACGTCTGGCGAAGATCAGGGAGTGCAGGAAGATTCCGCCGTGATAAACGACAGTGGCCTCGTTGGCCGCGTGATTGATGTCGGCAAAAAAACTGCGCATGTATTGCTGCTCACCGATGTGAATTCGCGCATTCCTGTAATGTCAGAAACATCACGTGAACATTCGATTGCCGGTGGCGGCAATGGCGATTCATTGTCTCTGCTCTATATGCCAGAAAACAGCGTGCTGAAAGTTGGCGAAAAAATCGTCACCTCTGGTGATGGCGGCGTGTTGCCACCCGGGCTTCCCGTAGGTGTTGTTACCAAAATTGAAAAAGACGTGGCAACCGTAAAACCGTATGTAGACTGGTATCGCTTAGAATATGTAAGCGTGGTTGATTTCTCCGAGTAATGGCCTTAAGATTACAGCCTCACTCCTATAGAGGTACTATGACGGCTGCAATTTCCATTAAAGATCTGAAAAAAACCTATTTTGAAGGTAAGGCGCGTAATCCCAAAGATGCACTCAAAGGTATCAATTTGGAGATCAAGCGCGGTGCGTTTTTTGGACTACTTGGCCCCAATGGTGCGGGCAAATCTACGCTCATCAACATCATGGCAGGCCTCACCAACAAAACCAGCGGCGAAGTTTCCATCAATGGATATGACATTGATAACCAAATGCGCGCTGCGCGCAAATCCATCGGTGTGGTCCCACAAGAATTAGTGCTCGATACGTTTTTTACCGTGCGCGAGGCCCTCGAAATTACCGCCGGTTATTACGGCGTCCCCAAAGCCGCTCGCCGCACCAGTGAAATTATTGAAGTGATGGGACTGACCGACAAAGCCGATTCTAATTCGCGTAGACTTTCCGGTGGCATGCGCCGCCGCCTGCTCATTGCCAAAGCATTGGTGCATAGTCCTTCTGTGCTCGTGCTGGATGAGCCGACCGCCGGAGTCGACGTGGAACTACGCACGCAACTTTGGGAATATGTAAAGAAACTCAATAGAGAAGGCACCACCATTCTGCTTACTACGCATTACCTCGAAGAAGCAGAAGAGCTTTGCGACGAGATTGCGATCATTAATCACGGCGAGGTGATTGCCTGTGACAGAAAACAAAATCTCATGCGTCAATTTGACAGCAAGCAGCTTATTTTAAAACTCACTTTGCCACTTACCGTAGTGCCACCCATACTTGAAAATATTGGCGCTACCATTACTGCAGAAGGCGACTTAGCGCTCAGTTATCGTCCCAGTGAAGCCAATATCGAAGAAATTCTAAACAAGGTTCGCCTCTCTGGTTTATCCATTCGCGACCTCGCAACCACTGAGGCCGATTTACAAGATGTGTTTCAGCATTTAACCCGTAAAGTTGCATGAGGTACGCTCAATGACCATTGGCAAACAACCCCACATACTCAATGCTTCCTCTAACCTGATTGGCATCTGTTTCATTCTGATAACCGGGCTGAAAATTACCGGAAAAAGCGATACTACCTGGGCAGATGAATTAAGCTTGGTCGCTGCGTTTGTATTTTTGGGTAGTTGTCTTTTATCTTATATTTCACTCAGATCGGCAACCCAGACTGCTTTCTATGAAAAAATTGCAGACCTCTTTTTTCTCATAGGAATACTTATATTATTTGTGGCCGTCACTGCGTTCTCGTTCAATTTATTTTAAACAGTCGGTTTAAAAATGATTCGCATTCTTCCACCCACAACCGTTAACCGCATTGCCGCTGGCGAGGTAATTGAACGCCCGGCTTCTGCGGTCAAAGAACTGGTGGAAAATGCCATTGATGCGGGTGCTACGCAAATTGATGTGGCACTTTTAGTTGCCGGAAAATCGCTTATTAAAGTGACGGATAATGGCTCCGGAATGACCAAGGATCAGTTAGCACTTTGCATTGAGCGCCATGCGACTTCCAAACTGCCTGATGACGATCTTTTGCACATTAAACATTTAGGATTTCGCGGTGAAGCGCTGCCTTCGATTGGTTCGGTAAGCCGCCTTACGATTACGAGTCGCACGAAAAACAAAAACGATGCCTGGCAGATAAGTATTGAAGGTGGTGAATTACAAGAGATGACCCCTGCTGCGCATAAGCCCGGCACCACGGTTGAGGTTCGCGATTTATTTTATGCCACTCCAGCACGGCTCAAATTTTTACGCGCCGATCGTACCGAAGTTGCCCAGGCAAAAGACATCGTGATGCGGCTTGCCATGGCACATCCCGAGATAAGCTTTACATTTACAAGCGATGATAAAATTCTTGGAAGCTATAACAGCGAGAGCTCCGATAACGCACGTATTGCCAGACTCGGCGATGTGCTTGGCGATGAATTCCGCGCCAATTCACTGAGCATTGATGCCACCCGTGAGAACATAAAACTTTCCGGTTTTGCAAGTTTACCCACCTACAATCGCGGCACCTCTTCCGAGCAATATCTGTTTGTAAATAACCGCCCGGTGCGTGACAAATTATTACTCGGTACCGTGAAAGCCGCTTATCAGGATTTCTTAGAGCGTAACCGTCATCCTGTCGTAGTATTGTTTCTCGATTTACCCGCAGACTCGGTGGATGTAAATGTTCATCCGGCAAAAGCCGAAGTGCGATTCCGTGATGTGGGGCTTGTGCGCGGTTTGATAGTGAGCGCATTAAAGCAAGGGCTTGCAAGTGGTGGGCAGCGCGCCTCCTCCACCATTTCGCTTGCTGCGCAATCGTTATTTACCAGCGGTGAGCGAAACACAAATTACTACACTCCGCATACCTCTAATTCCACTGCTTACACTATGCCAAATATCGCACATGGCAATCTTGCTGAGGCTGCTTTGCGGCTTATTCCTGAATGGCAGCAAGCACCGGAAGCGCGCAAGTTAGAACCTGCAGCGCAGGATTATTCGGCATTTCGTTTGGGTGCAGCACGAGGCCAGCTTCACAACACTTACATTGTTGCGCAAACGGAAAACGGCATTGTCATCGTTGACCAACACGCAGCCCATGAGCGCCTTGTGTATGAGCGCATGAAAATATCGCTCGCGGAAACTGGCATTGCGCGGCAGAAACTTTTAGTTCCTGAAGTGGTCGATCTGGGCGAACCAGATGCATCGCGTTTGCTGAAACGCACCGAAGAATTTGCGGGGTTCGGTCTTATCATTGAGACATTCGGCGAAGGCGTTATTATCGTGCGTGAAGTGCCTGCACTGCTTGGAGATTCGGATGTACGTGGATTGATTCGCGACTTGGCAGATGATATCGAAGAATTTGGGGAGGCATTGGCACTGCGCGATAAGTTAGAGCATATCTGCGGCACCATGGCGTGCCATGGCAGTGTGCGTGCCGGGCGGTCACTTACCATTGATGAAATGAATGCATTGCTGCGCCAGATGGAAGCAACTCCCCACTCCGGCCAGTGCAACCATGGGCGGCCTACCTATGTGGAGCTGAAACTGAGCGACATTGAAAAATTATTCGGACGAAGATAGAATATAATTATTATGAAGTATTATATTATATTATTAGCTTGCCTCTTACCGGTTTCCACGTTGGCGGCTTCAAAACTCGCGGATTGCGATAATGTGCCTTACGATATTATTGTGAGGAACAGCGGTGCAGAACGCATAGTCACCCTTACACCAACCAGCGGTGAAATAGAGGAATATGGTCCGGTAATTTCTTTCCAAATCAAAGATAAAGATGAAAGCAAAACCCATCCGGTAGTGACGGTTCTCGATCCGGATTCAGAATTTTGCATCTGGCATGGTAAAATAAATATCCAGAGAATTGACACCACTAATAACAATAGCGCTTATTGATAATGATATATTGTCTTATATTGCCACTTAGCGCGCTTCTTCTTTCCCTCAGCGGCACTGCTCTTTCTATCCCATTTTTAAAAAGTGCGGGCATAATCGATAATCCCACCGAACGCAGCAATCACAAAGCACCTGTCCCACGCGGCGGCGGGCTTGCCATGGTAATCTGCATGTTGCTGTTGTTTATGATAACCGGTGCGGATTCACGCCTCATATTTGCCGCTATTTTGCTTGCCGTAATATCGTTTACCGATGACATGCGCGGAGTTTCGGTACAGTGGCGACTGATGGCGCAAATCATTGCTGTCGTATTATCCCTCTCGGTTTTACATGGGCGATTATTCCCTGAATTCATACCGATTATTTTTGAATGGATATTTATCGCATTTTTCTGGCTATGGTTTATTAACCTTACCAATTTTATGGACGGCATCGACGGCATCACTTCCCTGCAAGTGATTGTGATGGCAGTGGGGATTTGTTTTGTAAGCGCGATAAGCCACATGCCGTACGAACTTTCCGGGTATGCACTCATAGTCGCGGGGGCAACTTTGGGGTTTTTCTGGTTTAACCGTACCCCCGCTCGATTATTCATGGGCGATGTTGGCAGTATTACACTTGGTTTTATAATGGGTTATTTGCTTTTACAACTCGCCGTAAATGGTGGATTTTTTTCCGCCCTTATTCTACCTGCTTACTATTTAAGCGACGCCACATTTACGCTCGGCAAACGCTTGCTCCGACGCGAAAAAGTCTGGCAGGCACATTCCGAACATGCCTATCAGCAGGCGGTACGTAGCGGCCTGACTCACATGCAGGTGGTGCGCAAAATCACCATTTTAAACGTGGTTTTAGTAGTGCTTGCCATGCTCGCAACTCTCAATATGATAGCGGGCGTTATTATGCTCATCATTGCATATGCCATAACCGCTTGCTTCATAAAAAGATTACTTAATGCAAAAGCCTTTTCTGCTTAATTACCGCCGCCATCTGCTCACCGCATTTCACGATACGGTTATGGCAGGCGCGAGTTTTCTGCTCGCACTCTATTTGCGCTTAGGCGACGAACTTTTTGTTTATAATTTTAACTATCTGACCCTGCTTACTTTATCATGTGCGCTGATATGTCTTGTGGTGTTTTCCTGGATGCGGCTTTACCGCGGACTTTGGCGTTATGCTTCCACGCCCGATCTCGTTGCTATCATAAAATCGGCAACGCTTGCGATTTTGCTGTTTTACTTGGCGCTGTTTTTATTTACACGCCTTGAAGGCATCCCCCGCTCTGCTCCTTTTATTCAGTGGCTGTTGTTGCTTGCCATGCTCGGTGCTCCGCGTTTTTGTTACCGTATCTGGCGTGACCGCCAACTCGGGCTTCGCACCCACTTTGGCGCTGAGCATAAAATTCCGGTGATACTGATTGGCTCCGGTGATCGCGCTGAACTTTTCTTGCGTGATACCCGCTCAGGCCCCTCTTCCCAATATCAGGTTATAGGCATTGTTGATGACAACTCATCGCGCGTAGGCAATACCATACATAATGTCCCTATTTATGGCCGGGCGGAAGAGTTGCCTGAGATTGTCGCAAAACTTGGTCGTAAAGGTTTAAAGCCGCAACGCGTGATTTTAACATACGATACGCTTGATGGTGCCAAAGTCAGAAATCTGCTCGCTATTACCGAAAAGCTCGGCCTTCCCCTCGCCCGCTTGCCACAACTCAGTGAGTTCAAGCAAGGCATGCAGCAAAAACTGGAGATAAAACCGATTGCACTTGAAGATTTACTTGGGCGTTCGCAGAATGTGCATGATAAAACTTCCGTGCGCGAAATTGTCACTGGCAAAGTAGTATTAGTGACCGGTGCAGGCGGCACCATTGGCGGTGAACTCGTGCGCCAGATTGCTGAGTTAAAACCGTCCCGCATCGTATTATTTGAGATCTCTGAATATGCGCTTTACCAGATTGATCTGGAACTTGCGCGCCTGTTTCCGAATATCCCCCGTGTTGCCATTATCGGTGACGTGCGCGATATAGAACACTTACATGATGTGTTTACCCGCGAAAAACCGCAGATGGTGTTTCATGCCGCTGCTATTAAACATGTGCCGCTTGCCGAATCTAACCCGGAAGAAGCTGTGCTTACCAACATTTTGGGAACCCAGATATTAGCCGATACATGCGCGAAGCATAACGTACTTGTGATGGTGCTTATCTCCACCGACAAAGCCATAAACCCTTCAAGCCTGATGGGTGCTACTAAACGTGCGGCGGAGAGTTATTGCCAGGCTCTGGGACATGATTTATCGGCAAATCATGCAACGCGTTTTGTCACTGTGCGTTTCGGCAATGTGCTTGGCTCTACCGGCTCGGTAGTGCCACTGTTTCAGAAACAACTCGCGGCAGGTGGCCCCATTACCGTTACCCATGCCGATATGGTGCGTTATTTTATGACGGTGCGTGAGGCGGTGGAGCTGGTGTTGCAGTCGGCAACCCTTAGCAACAAAAGCGGTGAAGTTTACGTACTCGATATGGGCGAGCCTATGAAAATACTCGATTTAGCCGAGCAAATGATACGGCTTGCAGGGCTTAGGCCTTATATTGATATTAAAATTGAATTCACTGGTATGCGCCCGGGCGAAAAAATGTTTGAAGAATTATTTCACTTTTCCGAAGAACACGCTAAAACCGCACATGAAAGTATCTGGCTTGCAAACCAGCGTCATGGATCGCTCGAATTTATAAAAGATATGTTGAGCAAACTCCATGAGGCGGCAACAAATCGTAAACCGGAAAATGTTATAAAACTATTGAAAGAACTTGTGCCTGAATATCAAAACCCTGCTGCTTAAAGATTGATCTATGACCCATCCGATAAAACGTGTATTGCTCTCTGTCTCCGATAAAACAGGACTGCTCGATTTTGCCAAATTTCTGGCAAGTCACAATATTGAAATTCTTTCCACCGGCGGCACAGCAAAGTCGCTACGCGACGCTGGCATTTCCGTAAAAGAAGTATCCGAACATACCGGATTTCCGGAGATGCTCGATGGTCGCGTAAAAACTCTGCACCCCAAAATTCATGGCGGTCTCCTTGGTCGAAGAAATATCGCCGCACATAAGAAATCCATGGAAGAACATGAAATCTCCGCCATCGATCTGGTAGTCATAAATCTTTACCCGTTTGAAGAAACCGTTGCCAAGGGCGCAGACTATGACACCTGCATTGAAAATATTGATATTGGCGGGCCGGCAATGGTGCGTTCAGCAGCAAAGAACCATGAGAGCGTTACGGTTATCATAGATCCGAACGACTATGAAATCGTGCGCGCGGAAATTGAAAAAAGTAAAAATACCTCGTTAGAAACCCGTAAAAAACTCGCTGCCAAAGCGTATGCTCGCACCGCGGCTTACGATGCCAGTATCAGCACATGGTTTGCTAAAGTTTTAGGCACGCCATTTGCTGAGCGCGTGACTATCAGCGGCAACTTGAAACAGGATTTGCGTTACGGAGAAAACCCACACCAGAAAGCGGCATTTTATACCTATGCTAATGCTGAGCCTGGCATTGCAACGGCAAAGCAGATTCAGGGCAAGGAACTCAGCTACAATAACATCAACGATACGGACGCAGCATTTGCATTGGTGAGCGAATTTGAAGAACCTGCCATTGCTATTATCAAGCACGCCAACCCTTGTGGCGTTGCAATTGGCACCAATATTACCGAAGCTTACAAAAAAGCTTTGGCGTGCGATCCGGTAAGCGCTTACGGCGGAATTATTGCCATGAACCGCACACTAGATGCCTCTTTGGTAGAAGCCATTGGCACTCTGTTTGCCGAAGTAATTATCGCACCCGATGCCAACAATGATGCCATCGCGATGCTCGAGAAAAAGAAAAATTTACGTCTGCTGCTTACAGGTTCAATGCCCAAAAAAGACAATACGGGATTAGTGCCGCGAGCAGTTTCCGGCGGATTCTTATTGCAAGATGCCGACACCGCAAAAGTGACCGCAAAAGATGTAAAAACCGTAAGCGCACGCAAGCCAACGGAAGCAGAAATGCGCGATATGATTTTTGCCTTCACGGTCGCCAAACACGTCAAATCTAACGCGATTGTGATTGTAAAAGACGAAGCAACCATCGGCATAGGCGCAGGGCAAATGAGCCGTGTGGATAGCGTGCGCATTGCCTGCTGGAAGGCCGAAGAGGCAAAACTTTCTACCAAAGGCGCGGTGCTGGCGTCCGATGCATTCTTCCCATTTGACGACAATGTACACAACGCCGCCAAAGCAGGCATTGTCGCGCTCATTCACCCTGGTGGCTCCATCCGTGACAACGAAGTTATCAAAGCTGCCGACAGTTACAATATGGCCATGGTAATGACCGGCATACGTCATTTCAGGCATTAAAATGCATGATATTTCCTCTTATCAAAAACGTGCGGAAGACTGGTTCCAAGATCTACGCGATAAGATATGTGCGGAATTTGAACTCATAGAAAATGAGCTTACTGGCACCAACAGCGATAAACCTGCGGGAGCGTTTGAGCGCAAAAAATGGCAACGCGAAGGTGGCGGTGGCGGTGAAATGTCCATCATGCGCGGGCGCGTATTTGAAAAAGTCGGCGTCAATATTTCCACCGTTCACGGTGAATTTCCTGAAACGATGCGCAAAGACATGCCGCATGTCGGCGATAATACGCATTTCTGGGCGAGCGGCATTTCCCTGGTCGCGCATATGCAATCTCCGCTTGTTCCTGCTGTGCATATGAACACAAGGATGCTGGTATTAGGCAAAGGGGCGTGGGTACGCGGAGGAGTCCTTAATGACCTGCCTACGCCGAAGCGAAGCAGCTTCGGCTTCGCGCAGGCAGGCGACCTCGCAGGGGAAGCTACGCGGAGCGTAGATGGGGGCAGCGTGTCCCCCAAAACGGATCACTGGTTTGGTGGCGGCGCAGATTTAACGCCTATGTTTCCTGACACAAAAGACACTGCTGATTTTCATGCAGTTTTTAAAAAAACTTGTGATGCCTATTCGTCCGATGCTTATGACAAATACAAAAAATGGTGCGACGAATATTTCTATTTAAAACACCGCAATGAGCCGCGCGGTGTGGGCGGCATATTTTATGATTACCTAAACGAAAATATCGAGAAAGATTTTGTATTTACTCAAGATGTTGGCAAAGCGTTTCTGGATATTTACCCCGAGCTTATCCGCCGTCACATGAACAAACCCTGGACGAAAGAACAGCGTGAACATCAATTGCAAAAACGCGGACGTTATGTGGAATTTAACCTTCTGTATGACCGTGGCACACGTTTTGGGCTGATGACAGGCGGCAATACTGAAGCTATATTGATGTCACTACCACCGGAGGTTACCTGGCCTTAAGCGGTTAACTGTGCAGTTCCGGCTGGTGGAATTCCAGCATCAATATTTCTAATAATCGCCTCGGGCGTTTTTGCTTCTCCACCCTGCGAGGCCAGAACTTTCTTACCCCAGTCTGTTTCTTTTACAGGGGTTTCTTTCACTGCATTATAAGCAACCGATAGATTCCGCTGCGGATTGGTAGCAATCCACGGATTGTTGCTCATCGCTTCCATCTGCTCGCTGATGCCTTTCTTGATAATATCCGGCAGTGTATTTAAATGTTTCTTATGTGAAAGCATCTCGGAAATAGTATTAAGCAATGATTCTCTTTTCTCTGGCGCGTTGCGCATGATTAAATCCGCCATCACCGCATAAGAGGACGTCTCAAAACTCATATCGCTTCTTACACCATGACCATGTCCTTTAGAGGAAATCCCCATGAGTACTTCTGCCGTGAGATTCGATGCAACAAACAATGCTCTACCCGGTAATGCTGTTTTATTATTCACCGCTTCTTCGTGTTGTTTGGCAGTGAGTGCATTAGGATTTTTTAAATCGCTCACCGCTTTTTTATACTCCTTGGCCGTACTAAAAGCGTGAGCAACAGTACTTATGCCGAAAGAGAAGCCCGCTGCGCGAAGTGGTTTTTCTTTTATCCATTGCCAGGCGCGGGCAAGGCCGGTCTTTTTAGGCTCGCCTGGTTTTGGCAGTTCTTCATCAATAAAAATAGAAATGAGTCCACCAAGCATCGTCATAGTGCCTAAAATAAAATCCATAAAGATTGACGATTTTTCCAAGGCAGAACTTCCCGTGTCCTTCATCTCTTGATTAAATCGTTTATAATCTTTTACCCGACCCCAGAAAATCATTGCACCTGCTACACCAAAAATAGCATTACAGATTTCGGCCGGATAACGTTCACAAAAACTAACTATGCGTTTCCATACCGTGTCATTGTGCCCATTTGCCACCGCACGAATGGCAGCGTCTCTCGGTATTTCTATTCCCTGCCCCTCGAGCTCTTTGATTGAGGTATAGGAGAGATGTTTAAACTGGCTGTTTGATTTATCGCCGCGACCAAAGAACGCAATAAAAGGGGTTCCCATTGCATAGAAAATACCGGCTAAAAGTTCTTGTGGGTGAGTTAATTTTCCGTCTTCAAATGCTTTTTTCCATCCGTAAGTAAGAAATCCTACGTCACCAATGAAGTAAGACCAGCCACTTGCGCTCAATGTATTTTTCTTAAATTTATTTTTAAAGTTTATCTTGTCGTCCGGTGTTTCTACTTTTTCGGATTTTCCGGATGTGGAATTACTTGCACCAAGAATCTGAAGCAACTTGTTTTCGTTTCTACCAAGTCCACGAATTTCTAAAACCGGTTTGCCTTTATGTAATATCGGTGTCCATTGCATTGCATTTGCAGTAAGGGCGATTTTGGTTGCCTTAAGAGATTCGTTGCTTGCCCCATCGCGCGCATGAAGATATGCGCGAACGCCTCCACCTTCGGAACGCTCAATAGTGACTTCATCCAGCAGTGAATTTTCGTTAAAGCGATAGATACTCACGGATTGCCCTGATTACTTTTATTCCAGTCTCTACTTTACAGTAAAATCATTGCAAAATTATGACAATAATCGCTTTTTTGGGGGTAAAATGCGTTTATTTCGGCATATTGGGCGCGGTCATATTGCGGAGGAGACTGTGCTTGCGGCTGTAGAAGATATAAATCAGCATCCCCACCGGCATATAGTAAATAAACAGCAATTCCATCATGTTAAGTATCCCAGCCATCAACCAGACACAGGCAATTATACCCAGAACCGGTGTTACGGGGAAAAATGGAACTTTAAAGACCCGGTGCATTTCAGGATGGGTATAACGCAAATAAAGCACGCTAAAACAAACGATTGCAAAGGCAAGAAGAGTACCCAAGCTCACCAAGTCACCTAAAATATCGATCGGGGTAAATCCCGCGATGAGTCCGGTGCCAAGACCCACAATTAACGTGTTCCAATGAGGGGTCTTAAATTTGGGATGAATCACACTAAAAATCTTCGGCAATAAGCGATCACGGCTCATGCTGTAAAAAATACGAGTTTGTCCGTAAAGCAGCACTAAGGTCACCGAGAACATACCAATAATGGCACCAATTTTTACCACCCATTTGAGCCACCCAACCCCAAGCGCATCCACTGCAAGCGCAAGCGGATCGGGAACATTCAGATCAGCATAATGCACAAGCCCGGTGAGCACCGCACCGACAAGCACGTAAAGCACTGTGCATATTGCAAGTGATGCGAGAATTCCAATCGGGATATCGCGTTGCGGATTTTTGGACTCCTGTGCAGCCGTTGAAACCGCTTCAAACCCTACAAATGCAAAAGAGATAACCGCCGCCGCATGCAAAATACCCGACCACCCGTAATGCACAACAGTGGCGCTGGTTTGCGGATCATGAATGATAACAGGTTCGGGAATAAAGGGGTGCCAGAGCGCAGTGTTGATGTGCGGTAGCCCAATAACTATCAGCAATAAAAGCACTGTAATTTTAATCGCAACAATTACATTATTGGTAGTCGCTGATTCCTTCACCCCGGCAATAAGCAAAAACGTAAGCAACATCACTGAACCAAAGGCCGGAAAATTAAATGCATGTTGAAAGCTGACTGCCTTTAAGCCGGCAATGTTGGGATCGTAAAGCATGGTGGGTGAAGAAAACGCTTCTGGCACGATGACACCAAAATCCTTCATGAGACTCACGAAATAACCCGCCCAACTCACTGCAACGGTAGAGGCGGCAACGCCATATTCCAGGATCAAAAGCCAGCCCATAATCCAGGCGGCAAGCTCGCCTAGGGTTGCATAGGCGTAAGTATAAGCACTGCCAGAAACCGGTAAAGTTGAAGCCAGTTCCGCATAACAAAGTGCTGCAAAAGCGCAGGCAATGGCGGCAAACACAAAGGATATGAGAATTGCAGGACCGGCATATACTGCAGTTTGTTCACCGGTAAGCGAAAATATACCGGCACCTACAATGCAACCAATGCCAAGGCTGACTAAGTTTAACGCAGAAAGAGTGCGTTTTAAATGGGATGCGCCTGTTTCCGCCTGAATCTGCTGAATGGACTTCTTTAAAAAGAGATGCCGCATGAATTATCATTCTGGTTATCAATGTTATTTTGACTATAAAGGCGGCATATTTTCTATGCAACCAAATAAGCAAAGCTTGCATTACCGAGGAGGCTGCGATATTGCCGTGTCAAGGATTAGACCCCTTCGTCTAGTGGTTAGGACACTACCCTCTCAAGGTGGGAACACGGGTTCAAGTCCCGTAGGGGTCACCAGTTAAGAAAGGCATTCATGGAAAATAGCCAAAATAATTTTCTCCCGCTCCTGACGAAACCATTTATTGGGGTATGGCTTTTGCTGCTGGTGGGTCTTTCAGCCTATTTAAGCGTGCATGGTGTTTCTGATTATTATTACAGCCAGGACGAAATAAGCGATATTTTCATCGCTAAAGCACATGACTTAAAACAAGTATTGGATTTCTCGCTTTATGAATCCCATCCACCGGTGGGACAGGTAATGCGTCATTACTGGCTTATGATTTCTGACGATATCTGGTTCGCACGAAGCTTAGCGCTGATATTTGGCATGGGGTTGATTCCAATATATTACTGTATCGGCAACAAACTAAACGGGTCATTCACTGGGCTTTGCACAGCATCACTGGTGGCGTTCGGACATGGGTTTATTGTTCAGTCTTATGTAGTGCGCAATTACAGCATGTTCCTCTTCTTTATTTCCCTGAGCTTTTATTGTTATCTGCATTGGCGGGAAAATAAATCCTCACGCGCGCTACTTGGTTATCTGGGTTTTGCCGTGATTGCTTGCCTTACACATCTGTCGGCAATTTTTACTTTGTTTGCAATCGCCGCCTACGAAGCCGTGACGTTATACATCCGAAAATCTCCTAAAAATCAATTATTACACTGGATAATTGCAAACGGGATTATTGGCTTAATTTTTCTGATTACGAACCATTTGTGGCATGATGTAAACGCACCATTCGCATTTGCCGCTCTTCACGAAGCGCTTAAACCTGATGGAAAATTTACCTATGCCGATTTGCTAATCAGTGGATTATTTTATCCCTTTATCGCATTTTCTTATACATCCCCTATCCCGCAAATTTTATACATTACCGCACCGGCTTTAACATTTACTGCAATTCAGGACCGGCGTTTCCGCGCTTTTCTCGTATTGTCCGCATTTGGGCTCGGGCTTGGCATGTTGTTAGTGGTGACCGGCGCTTATCAGTTTCTGTCGTCACGGCGAAATTTATGGATAGTGCCGTTCATTATTCCAATAAGCGGATGGGCGATAGGTTATTGCGGCACAATGCTGGCGCAAAGTTTTCCCAAAAAACTGCAGGTTTATGGGCTACCATCTTTGCTGGCAATTTTAATAATTGCAGGGCTTTTGTCGTATAATCGGGTAACCCGGTTTTCTGAAGCAGGTTATAATTTTGGTGATCTCTCTGAGTATAACAGGATCTCTGAAAATGAGTGGAATGAGATTTCAGATTTTATGAAAACACTTGATTCCAAAAGCCTTGTGGTACTCGATCGCTATGAAACCTTCATTATTCCAGGGATAGAAAATCCTTATGATTTGATGAACAAGGATTCCCTTAAAATATGGGCAACCGCAGTGATGCCTTATTATAATACCAATATTCTCTTTCCCACTTCATATTACGGCGGACTGGGAAATATTCTGCATATCCCCAGTTTCCAGGATAAGCTGAAAAATGCAGACAGATTGGTATTTCTTAATTCAGAAACATTTTATAATACGGCAAAAGA
Organism: Alphaproteobacteria bacterium; assembly: GCA_013288335.1. Taxonomy (GTDB): domain Bacteria; phylum Pseudomonadota; class Alphaproteobacteria; order Rickettsiales; family JABCZZ01; genus JABCZZ01. Next base: position 24,154 of record JABDCC010000001.1, on the reverse strand, counting down.
ATTTATAAATTGCGCAGCGCTTGATAAAGAACGCGCGATCACTTTTTCTAACCCGGAAACCGCACGCAATATAAATTACGATCAAGCGCAGATACTAATAGTTTCCAAACAAGTGTTTTTTGACGAGTTTGTATCACCCAGCGGCAAAGCACATAATTGTCTTATAGAAAAATAATAAAATTACCTTCATAACTCATTATATGAAAAACTGGTTTTCAACAAAAACGGCATCGCTCACAGAAGGCGATATTGTAAAGACGCTTTCTGATGTGGCTATTGATGGCAAGGACATAGTGAGCCTTGGCATGGTCTCGGCTGTTTCTGTAAAAGGCGATAAAGTTTCGTTCCTGGTTACTATTTCGCAGCAAGATGTCTCGCGTTTAGCATGGCTGGAAAGCGCCTGTGAAAAAGCAGTAAGAACTCTGGATGGTGTAAAATCGGTCAGTGTAGTTATGACGGCAGAAACCAAAACAGATGAGAAAGGTGGAACTCCTATGAGACCACCCCCTATAAAAAAGGCTATCTGGAATACAGAGCCCCTTCCCCATGTTAAAAAAATAATCGCCGTTGCTTCTGGCAAAGGGGGCGTTGGAAAATCCACTACTTCAGTGAATCTTGCTCATGCACTCACTAAAGCCGGAAAACGCGTGGGGCTTCTTGATGCCGATATTTATGGGCCGTCGCTGCCCCGGATGATGCACCTGGAGGGAAAACCAGAAGTGGTGGAAGGAAGAATTATTCCTATTGGGGCATATGGCATTGCCTGCATGTCGATTGGCCTGCTGGTAGGCGAAGAATCCGCTATTATCTGGCGTGGCCCACAAGCCACAAAAGCCTTGGCGCAAATGCTGCGTGATGTGAATTGGGGAACCGCCGATACCCCACTGGATGTGTTGCTGATTGATATGCCGCCCGGCACTGGTGATATTCATTTAAGCTTGGTGCAGCAAGTACCGGTAAACGGCGCGATTATTGTCACTACCCCACAGGAAGTGGCACTCGCTGATGCACGAAAATCGGCAGATATGTTCAAGAAAGTGAATGTCCCGATACTGGGTATTATTGAGAATATGAGTGGCTTTGCCGAACCTTCTACAGGCAAAATCCATGCGATATTTGGTGAGGGCGGTGGTAAAAAATTAGCGGAATCTAGTGGCTCGCAGTTACTCGGTCAGGTTCCGATTGATATCACTTTGCGCGAAGCTTCAGATAATGGCATACGTTACGAAGACCGTGCAAAAATCTATGAAAGCATCGCAAAATTAATATTATGAAACTCCGTATAATAATTGCGCTGCTCTGCCTTCTTGCTTCTTCAGCTATGGCTGCCGACAAGAAAGAAATTGAATCCATCACCGTGCTTGCAGATAGTTCGCTTGCCGTTCCACTCTCACAAGCTGCCTCTGCTTTTGCACATAAAACGATGGATAATAACACTATGATAAGTGTCGCAAATATCTTTGGTGTATCTGCAAATCAGAAAAAGAAAATTGAAGATGGTGATTCCGGGGATGTGTTCATCACCACCGATGCAAGTCTAATTCAGCAGTTAAAAACCAAAGGTATGATTGATGTTTATTCCATCGGCGAAATTGCAAGTGAGCATGCCAGACATTATACTGCCGCAGTAGTAGCAAGTGAAAATATGACCCCCGCCCGCAAATTTCTTGAATATTTAAAATCGGATGAGGCCAAAGAAATTTTTGATAGTAACGGCTTTACGACTCCTGAATAACCTGCATCACCATATCGAGTGCCTTTTCCACCGCAGCTAATCTGATTGCATTGCGGCTACCCTTGAAATGGTGTTCGTGTATTATTGCTTTCTGGTTAATCAGCGCCACGGCGATATACACCAGTCCCACTGGTTTTTCTATACTGCCGCCACTCGGGCCTGCAATGCCGGTGACTGCAATGCTTACATCCGCATTGCTTTTTTCAAGTGTGCCGGTTGCCATTGCTTTTGCAACTTCCTGACTCACCGCGCCATACGAGTCCAGTAACGCGACGGAAACCCCAAGCGCAGTTTCTTTGGCTTCATTGGAATAGGTAACAAAACCGCGCTCTACAACCGAAGAAGAACCGGGGATTTCGGTAAGCAAAGCCGCAATCAAGCCACCTGTGCAGGATTCCGCGGTCGCCAGCATAAACTCTTTTTTCTCGCAAAGCGTAAGGAGCGCTTTTGCTTTATTAATAAGCAGATTACTAAACATATTAATATTAATTCGCCAAAAAATTTATAATAACATGGCCGTAGCCACATAAATATACAATACCGAAAAGAATGAGCGGATAAATGGCAGCAAGCGCATCGTCAAACATCACACCAAATCCACCGTGGATTTTGCGATCGGCAACGCTTATCGGCCAGGGCTTCACAATATCAAAAAAACGAAACAGCACGAGGCCGGTGATATAGGAACTAAGTGTTGGAAACATAAATGAAAGCAACAACCACTGACCGGAGATTTCATCAATGACCATCTCGCGCGGGTCGAGTGAATCAGTGTAAGGCGCATATAAATTGCAGAGTATCACACCGAGTATGAACACCAGAATGCTTGCTATAAATAAAGCTACACTTCCAAAACATGTCTGTATCACCCAGGCAAAAGGGAGCGCAGCAATGGAGGCACAAGTTCCTGCAGCATAGGGCGCAAGCCCAACGCCAAACCAGGTGCCGATAAATTTTATCGGGTGAAAGAAAGATAAAGATGGTTTTTGTTTTTCATCCATTTAAGCCCCCGGCACTTTCACGGTCACAATAGCCTGTGCTGCAATTCCCTCGCCTCTTCCCGTAAACCCTAGTTTTTCGGTAGTAGTGGCCTTTACGCTTACGCGTGTGGGTTCAATATCAAGCAGGTTAGCAATATTGCGCACCATCTGTTCGCGGTACGGAGAAATTGCCGGTTTCTCACAAATAATCGTGATATCAATATGCACCACAGAGCCACGTTTTTGTTTGAGTAACTGATAAGCATGAATGAGAAAACGCGATGAGCTCACGCCGCGCCAACGTGGGTCTGACGGCGGAAAATGCTCACCAATATCGCCTGCGCTAATTGCACCAAGCATGGCATCGACCAGCGCATGCAAGCCAACATCGGCATCGGAATGGCCTTCGAGCACAAAATCAAACGGGATATCCGTTCCGCAAATAGTCACTTTGCGTTCGGAAAGATTCATATCCGCATCAAACGGCACGAGCTTATGCACGTCAAACCCCGAGCCTACGCGCGTTTCATAATGTGCAGCAAGCAAAGACTGCGCATCGCGCATATCTTCGGCAGTCGTGATTTTATAATTATGTTCTGAACCTGTCACCGTTTTTACCTCCAGCCCCATATTTTCAGCAACCGCTGCGTCGTCGGTGTAATCATAGTCGCCGCATTTGCTATGTGCATTAAAAATTGCTTTATAGTGAAACCCTTGTGGGGTCTGCGCACGGAAAAGTTTTTTGCGCTCAATGGTGCCAACGATAAGCCCGTCCTCTACGTGTTTCAGCGTATCAAATACCGGCAATACCGGAATCACCGCAGGAGACGATTCGAGCCCCGCTACCACCTGTGAAATAATTTCATCCGAAATATTTGGGCGCGCTGCGTCATGAATTAAAATATAATCTGGCGGGTTATCTGCAAAACTCGCAAGGCCAAGCCGCACCGATTCCTGTCTGGTTGCGCCACCATCTACCGGCGCGTCAATATGAAGCCCTGCAGTATGTTCGTCATAATAGACACGATGCGCAGGATTTATGACCACACGCACACCCGAAATGGCAGGATGGCGCATAAAAACCTCGATACTGCGCTTAAGTAGGCTTTTATTGTCTAGTATCTGATATTGCTTGGGAATTTCGCCGCCAACGCGCTTGCTTCCGCCGGCAGCGACTATCAATGCGATCGTGGTTTTGCTCATAACCTTGTGTATTTTACGAATTTATACTATGAACCCTAACATTAAATAATTCAGCCGCAATGACAAATAAATAAATGATAAAGATTGATTCCATAACCCTCGATCATCCCGTTGTGCTTGCACCTATGACCGGCGTCACCGACATCGTATTTCGCCGTCTCGTGAAAAGTTTTGATGTTGGCATGGTGGTCTCAGAAATGATCGCAAGCCGCGCGATGATTATGGAGACGCGCAATACGCTCCGTATGGCGAGTCACACGCCGGAAGAATTTCCAATGGCAGTACAGCTTGCAGGCTGTGAGCCGGATGTGATGGGCGAAGCGGCAAAATTAAATGAAGATCGCGGTGCGAGCCTCATTGATATCAATTTCGGTTGCCCGGTAAAAAAAGTAACCAATGGCGAGGCGGGCTCGGCATTGCTTCGCAATGAACCACTGGCCGCCAAAATTCTGGAAGCAACCGTGAAGGCGGTAAAAATTCCAGTGACGCTAAAGATGCGTATGGGTTGGGATCACAATTCACTCAACGCCCCGAAAGTGGCAAAAATTGCTGAAGAATGTGGCATCAAAATGATTACCGTACATGGCCGCACACGCTGCCAGATGTATAAAGGCTCCGCCGACTGGGATTTTATTCGCTCGGTCAAAGATGCAGTCAAGTTGCCGGTAATCGTCAATGGCGATATCACCACGTTTGAAGATGTCGACAGCGCGATACATAAATCCGGCGCCGATGGCGTGATGATTGGCCGAGGCAGCTATGGACGCCCGTGGTTCTTAGGCCAAGTCTGCCATTACTTAAAAACCGGTGAGAAAAAAGCAGCGCCTACGCTTGCTGAGCAACGTGATATTGTATTGAAACATTACGACGATATGCTGACGCTCTACGGAGTGGATAATGGCGTGCGCGTTGCGCGCAAACATATTGGCTGGTACTCCACGGGGCTGCATAGTTCTTCGGAATTCCGTTTCAAAGTGAACCAGAGCATTGATCCTACGCACGTAAAATCACTCATCAGTGATTTTTATAATAGTGTGGAAGAAACAAGTATTTTGCACTAAATAAATTTTGCGCTACATTATGTCCTATGAGCGCAAGCATCCATATTCCAAAATCAGGAAAAACAGAGCCAGTCGGTTATCTCACAAGCCGCCTGCTCATTGCCACGCCGCTGATAAACTCCCCTGCTTTTGCACGCACGGTGATCCTGATGTGCGCACATGATAAAAACGGCGCAATGGGCATCATAATCAACAACATAATTGAAAATATCAGCTATACGGATTTATTCGAGCAGCTTGAAATTGCGCCTCAAGACAGCGTTAACCAGTTGCCGGTGCATTACGGCGGACCGGTGGAAATAAATCGCGGGTTTGTGATTTACCATTTGGGCGAAGCGCCTCCTCATCCCGACACGTTAATAACGGTAAATAACATCGCTATTTCTTCCTCCATTCACGTGCTGCGCGATATTGCAGCGGGTAAAGGCCCGAAAGAACGTATCTTAGCGCTTGGCTATGCAGGCTGGGCGGCAGGGCAGTTAGAGACAGAGATGGAAGCTAATAGCTGGATTTCAGTGCCCGCCACTCGCGAATTGATTTTTGATACGGATAATAATCTAAAATGGTCGAAGGCGGCAAACCAGCATGGCATCGATATCAGCAAACTCACCAGCAATGTCGGTCATGCGTAGCTGGAACGAAGTGACTAGCGAGCAAACGCGAGTGCAGCCTGCGTGGCGCCAGGATGCGAAGCATCTGAACGCAAATTTAAACAAAAGGATTGAATGATGTTAGTACAATTTCCTGACCTTGAAGGCTACAAATTTGAAGATTTGAAAATCGGCATGACTGCGACTTTCAGTCGCACGATTACCGAAACGGATTTGCGTACTTTCGCCGGAATGTCTGGCGACACCAACCCCATGCATCTCAATGAAGAATATGCCGCACGCACGCCGTTCGGCGGCTGCATCGTCTACGGCATGTTGACTGCGAGTTTAATCTCGGCGGTAATCGGCACAAAACTCCCGGGACCGGGTTGCATCTATCTTGGCCAGACACTAAAATTTACTGCACCTGTGCGCGTGGGTGATACGGTATATGCTACCGCAACTGTGAAAGAACTCCTGCCAGAAAAGCATCGTGTCACGCTTACAACGCAATGTTTGGTAAAAGGTAATATTGTAATTGATGGTGAAGCATTGATTAAAGTTCCGGCGCGGGGTGAATAATTGCTCATCATCCGTGATAAATCTCCACTCCCGCCGAACCTGCGTGGCTCTGCTATTGCACTTGGCAATTTTGCCGGTTTGCATCTTGGGCACCAATCGGTCATTCAAAAAACGATTGAGCACGCGCGGGAGCTTGGCAAGCCTGCAGCAATTTTAACTTTTGAGCCGCATCCGCGGCGGATTTTCAAGCCGGAACTTCCGCCATTACGTATTATATCTTTCTCGGAAAAAATCCGCATTTTAAAAGAACTGGGTATTGATTTCATGCGCGTTATCCGCTTCACGCGTGAATTTTCTACCACCACCGCAGAAGCATTTATCCGCAATATTTTAGTTGGCGAACTCGGAGCTTCGCATGTGGTGACCGGCGATGATTTTGTGTTCGGCTATAAGCGCACCGGCAATGCTGAATATTTGCAAAAAATGGCGCACGAATTGGACTTTGGCTACACAGCCTGTCCACCCCTTTTAGTTGGCGGTGAACGCTGTTCATCTACACGTGTTCGTGAAGCGTTGTCCCAAGGAAATATGGCACTCACAGAAATGTTACTGGGACGACCTTACAACATTACCGGCATTGTACGTGAAGGCGATAAACGCGGAAGGCAGCTTGGTTTTCCGACCGCTAATATATTACCGGGCAGAATTTTTACCCCCGCAATAGGTGTCTATGCCATACGTGCGAAAGTATTGAGACAGCAGTTAAATGGGGTTGCGAATTTTGGTGTAAGACCAACTTTTAACGGCGCGAGATTGCAACTCGAAGTACATCTGTTTGATTGGAATCAGGATATTTACGGCGAGCATATGGAAGTGAATTTTGTGGAGTTCATCCGCCCAGAGAAAAAGTTCGATGGCATCGAAGCACTGAAAAAGCAAATTGCGGAAGATAGCGAGAAAGCAAAAAATTTGTTAAGTAAATAACGCGGATACGCGGGGGAGTTCTTTACGACCTGCCTGCGCCGCAGGGGAAATTTCGTGGAACGAAATTGGGGGCAGCGTGCCCCCTAAATTGAGCCTACTGAAAATTAAAGCGTAATGCACATTCCCCTTTGTTATTAAAATTGGGGTCACCTACGTTATAATTATTGGTCAGGGGAAATACTACGCAGCCATTCGTCGTCGCAACTACAATAGATTGACCTGTTATATTGGCCGTATTTGCATTAAAAGCAAATACTCTTCCTGTCGCCGGATAACCATCGTCAATTTTCTTGTCAATATTATAAGCTTCCAGTGGGGTAATGTTATTGACGGAAACAATCGCAGATGAACCAGCACCACTTATGTTAGACATGCCCACCAGCGCAAAATAATTGGTGCTATAATCAGAAAGTGCCATAAAGAAATTACCTTTGCCCATTTTTGCCGGAGGTAAAAGCTCCGCAATCATAGTTGTGGTGGTGGCAGTAGCAGTGGCTTGCGGATATCCAATTCCACCGTTATAAGATCCGCCAGTGGTTGTAGCGCCGTTTAAGTGCGTGTCTGCCCCCCCAGCGCCATACATTCCATCTACCAGGCCAGCTTGCGACAAATGCAGAAAAAACATGGCAAATTCCCCAGAATAACCTTCGGTATAACCTCCATCATTTTCGGGCTGGAGAATGCCATCCCCATTACCGTAAGCTAGCGCATTCGCATTGGCGCCTGTTACATTATAGAGCCCAAATGCAGAGGCTTGAGAGCTTAGTATATCGCCTGGCAAATAATTATATTTATTGCGGAATGTATTGGTAGCAGTGTTGTATTTCTCTAACTGGCTGATCGTTGCTCGAATTTCAGCAGCCTTGATTAAATCGCGTCCCACCAACACTCCGCCGACAATCAAGCCAATTATCACCAGTACTATGCTAAGCTCTATGAGCGTAAAACCTGAATTATTTTTCATAATGACAGTTTACTGTTTTCTTAAATAAAATACAACTATAACTGATGCTTAAACCAGGTTATCTGGCGCTTAGCGTAATTGCGCGTGGCTTGCTGCGCTTTTATTATTGCTTCGTCTAAACTATAAGCTCCTTCGAGATAATTGATAAGCTCCGGCACACCTACTATGCGCATGGCAGGTATTTTAGAATCAAGCTTCATTGCATGTACTGCCTTCACTTCCTCGAGCGCTCCCATTTCCATCATCGCCATAAACCTTGCATCACACCGCTCATATAAAATTTCGCGCGCAACATCAATATATTCAATTTCAAATTCCGCATCAGGATAGAGTTTTACGCGTGGCACTTCCTGCCAATAGGAAAGCGACTTACCTGTTGCAAGGATTACTTCAAGCGCACGGATATGGCGCTGCATATCACCATCTTTTAGTTGTGCACTCATAATAGGGTCGCGTGCCTTTAAAACTTCACTGCCCTGCTCTTCCCATAATGTTGTTGCCTGTGTACGGATTTCTTCTGGTACATCAGGAATCGGTGACAATCCTTCCATCAGCGCTTTAATATAGAGGCCAGTTCCACCCGTGATAATCGGCTTTTTCCCTGCGGCCAATGTTTCATCAATCGCAGTTTTTACTAGCGCCAGCCATTTGGAAACTGAGAAGGCTTCACGCACAGAAACCACGCCATACAATTTATGCGGAACGACCCGTTCCTGCTCTGCCGTCGGCCGTGCAGTAATGACACGCAGTTCACGGTAAACCTGCATGGCATCCGCATTGATGATGACACCGTCCGAAGATTTCGCTATGTCTATCGCACGAGCAGATTTACCGCTCGCCGTTGGCCCACATACTATTGTTATTTTGGAATGCATATATGTCTAAATCGGTTCTCACTTTAATTACGCCCGTTGGCACGAATACGCTCACAGATTCCATCATAACAGACATTACAGCAAAATTAACAGCAGCAAATGCCAAGATAATTACCACGGATTGGCTGGCAGAAAACATTGCCTGCGACATTATTTTTTCTAAAATTGAGCCGTCTGAGGCTGAAAATATTGTGCGGGATGTAATAGGCGATCTGCCCATTGATTCTGTCGCGCAAAGCACCGAATATCGGCAAAAACGCATGCTCATCAGCGATATGGATTCCACAATCATTACGATTGAATGTATTGATGAAATAGCCGATTTTGCAGGCGTAAAGCCGCAAGTAGCCGCCATCACTGAGCGCGCCATGCGTGGCGAAATTGATTTTATCGCTGCGCTTAATGAACGGGTGTATCTGCTTAAAGATTTGCCAGAATCCACCCTTCAGGAAGTTTATGATTCCCGCGTTAAATTCATGCCGGGAGCACGTGAGCTGGTTGCTACCATGCGGGCTAACGGCGCTTACACGATTCTGGTTTCTGGCGGGTTTAACTTTTTTACTTCGCGTGTTGCCCATGAACTCAATTTTCACAGCGATTCTTCTAATAGCCTTGGAATCAAGAACGGAAAACTGAGTGGTTATGTCATCCCACCAGTGCTAGATAAAAACGCAAAACTACAAACTCTGATGCAGGTAGCCAGCGCGCAGAATATCAGCACTTCACAGGTGTTAGCAGTCGGCGATGGTGCCAATGATTTACCTATGGTACTTGCCGCAGGCTTGGGCGTTGCTTATCATGCAAAACCTGTCGTTCAGCAAAGCGCCTCCGCCAGAATAAATCACTGCGATTTAACGGCGCTCTTGTATGCGCAGGGATATAGGAAAGAAGAGATAGTAACCTTTTTTTAGGGGGCATGCTGCCCTCGCTGCCAGCATGGAGGAGCCCTACACGACGACCCCTTTAGAGGAAGAGCGGAGCGGGGGCGATGAAATCGCCCCCTTAGTAAAAGATCCTACTTTTCTTCCAGTGGCAATGTCGCAAATACCGCCTCTTTATCGCGGAATATGCGCAACAACACATATTTATGACCAGCCTTGCGGGCGCTCGCGACAGCGTTACTTACATCTGTTGGACTGCTTACCAACGTGTCACCTATCTGCGTAATCACATCACCTGCCTGAAGTCCGCGTTTTAATGCTGCACTATCCGGCTTGATATTCGTGATGATAACGCCTTTTACATCGGCTGAAAGTCCATGCCTTTCACGTTCTTCACTACCAAGCACCGAAAGTGACAGACCAAGGACGGGCTTACCTTTGGGCGCAGATTCGGCATTTTGTTCTTTGCCCTCACTCGCGTTTTCCGTCGCCGTCTCCTTATCTTCCTTCATCTCACCAATCTTGACCTGCACAGTTTTTATCTGTCCATTGCGCCAAAGCTCAATCGGCACGGGTTTGCCAATTTTAGTATCGGCAACCATAAGCGGAAGATTGCGCATTTCCTTGATTTCCTTGCCATCGTAACTAGTAATGATGTCACCGGCTACAATGCCAGCTTTATCCGACGGGCTGCCTTTAGCCACTTCCATAACCAATGCACCATATACTTTCTTCAAGCCCACACTGTCGGCAATTTCATCATTCACATGCTCAATCCGAACACCCAGCCAGCCGCGATCAATATGTCCGGTAGTCTTAAGCTGCATCAGCACTGGTTTTGCCATCGCCATAGGAACGGCAAAGCCTATACCAATACTTCCACCGGATGGCGAGAATATCGCTGTGTTAATGCCAATCACTTCGCCTTTCATGTTAAACATCGGGCCACCAGAATTACCGCGGTTGATTGCCGCATCAGTCTGAATAAAATCATCAAACGGCCCGGCGTTGAGATTGCGTGCACGCGCCGAGATAATTCCAGCGGTAACCGTTCCACCCAGACCATAAGGATTGCCAATTGTAATGACCCAGTCGCCCACACGTGACGCATCCGAATCACCCAGCATAACAAAGGGTAATTTTTTTCCAGCATCGACTTTAAGCAAAGCCAGATCGGTCTTGGTATCGCGCCCGATCACTTTGGCTTTTAACTTGGTATCATCGCTTAGAATCACATTCACTTCTTCGGCATCCGCAATCACATGATTATTGGTGGCAATATAGCCATTTTCATCAATGATGAAGCCAGAGCCCAACGAATAGACTTCGCGCTCTGTAGGCTTCTGCCCGCCATTTAATTTATTAAATTGTTCAAAAAACTGGCGAAATTCTTCCGGCACCTCTGCGCCCGGAGGCATTTCAAACATCTGCATGCCTGGCTGCATCCCTTTCGTTTTCTGAGTGCTGGAAATATTGACAACCGCAGGGGTTAATTTTTCCACCAGATCGGCGAAGCTTGGCGGAACCTCCGCTGCAAATGCAGAAGAAAGTGAAATAGCGCTCGAGCCCAAAGCTATCATTAAAAATTTTACGTATGATTTCATGGCATTAGATCCTATATAAAATTTTAATACCGTTACCTATATAAATACCTCCTATAAGTTTTCAAGTACACATTTCCTTATAGAAAATTAATGCAATGAATGAAATGCTCGCCGCAAGAATTAACCGTAGGAGAATGTTATGATAAATATTGAAGTACTTGCCAATGACGCACTTAAACTCAAAATCGAGGGTAAGCTCGATGAAGCTGATTTCCAGAAAATCGGAGCAAACGTTGATGATTTAACAAAAATTAATGGCACCATTAATCTGTTAATAGATGCCACTGCCTTTGAAGGCTGGTCAAATATGAAAGCCGCACAAACGCATTTTGCTTTTGTACGCGATCACCAGAAGAAAATTTCTCGTATCGCGTTAGTTGCCGGACATGAATGGCAGCATTGGGTGGCGGGTATCGTCAGTATATTTGTCCATCCCGAAATAAAAATATTTGATGCAGATGGAATAATTCAGGCAGAAAGCTGGCTCAAAAATAAAAAGATGGCTGCGTGATTAAACAAACAGATTGAGGTCACTGTTCGGCGTAAAATTAGGAATTACTTTGGCAATCGTTGCGTCGTCAAAACCAAATTGCCCTTTGAGCACCGTAATGATGACGGTACGAAAATCCGTAGTTATTGCTAAATCGCGCCCTTCAAATAGCTGGTTTTCTGCAAGTCCTGGCCAGCTTCCGTGTACCTTGCCACCGTTGACTCCGCCACCCATCAGCCAAACTACATTGCCATGCCCGTGATCAGTTCCTTTATTGCCGTTTTCGGCAACGGTGCGGCCAAATTCAGAAATCACCATGATAGTAGTGTTGCTATATTCACTGCCTAAATCCTGTGCAAGCGTGGCAAGACCAACTCCCAGCTTATCAAGTTTTTCGGCGAGCTGGCCTTTGCCGTTGCCCTGGTTCACGTGCGTATCCCAGCCACCTAAATCCATGAACGCAATTTCGATTCCCGGATCCTGTCTTATCATCGCAGCAAGTTTGGCTGCCTGCCCCGGAAATCCATCAGGAAATGGCGCACCACCACCCGACGCAGTCATTTCCTTGCGCAAATCATCCACCAGCTGCGCGCGCGATTTTGTACCTTCATTATAAAGCCCGTTTAAGGCAGAGTTTCCTGCATAAAGCGATGCAAAATCCTGTTCAAGTTTTGGATTATCAAATCCCGGCTTACTATCGGCTTTTAACCCCGGTGAAACCGTGGCGACATTATTGGTGCCGGTAAATATCTTGGGCAATTTATTACTGAAACTAAGTGCCGCGATGGAAGAATGTTTGTCAGGCAACACTCCCACCAGCGTATTCATCCAGCCATAAGGATGCACAGAATCGAGCGACGCCGTTTCTATGATATCCTGCGCCTCAAAATGCGATCGTATGTTAGTCGGAATTCCACAGGCATGCACGAAGGCTAAACTTTTGTTATTCCAATAAGGCATCAAAGGGGCGAGCGAAGGATTAAGGCCAAAGCTTCCATCCAAATCGATAACACCACCTTCCTGTCCGGGTAGCGCTAATGCAATATTCGGGCGTTTGCCGTAATAGTCACTTTCACGGTAGGGAACTACAACGCTGAGCCCATCCACCGCACCGCGCAGGAATAAAACTATCAGGCGTTTCTGGGCAGGCATTCCGCTTGCAAACGCAAAACCTCCTTTGCCAAGCGGCAACATGTAGTAACCGGCAGTAACGGCGATTGATTGTAAAAACTGGCGGCGCGTAAGCATAATACTTCTCCTTCAGTAATAAACAAATTCAGGACTCGAAAGCAGCAGAATCGGTTTGATTTTTGGTTGTTCTGCATTGTTGATAGTCTTTTGCGTATTGGCCGACAACAATCCACCCATTGCAGAAATCATACTGGGAAGCGAAACCTCCGTAGGCTTAACACTGCTTTGTCGTGAATCGTCCTTTTTGAGGAACTTGCCATTGACCGTAACACGAGCAAAATCGATGCGTTTTAAAAGCGCATCCGAGTTAAGCCAGATATCATTAACATTTGCATAACCATCCGGTGTCAGACATGCATAAAGCGGCTCTCCCATCTGTTGTATGTGCTGATGCAACACATCCATATCGTAAACCGGCGCACCACTTAAACGTATTGCAGAAACCGCATAGCGCAGTGGCGATTTAAATTTATTATTGGTATTTTTTGGATCCCAGAATTCTTTGGAATACAGCATAGTGCTGAGCACTGAACGTATATCGCCCCCGGTGCGGGTAAACGTATCCGCCATAGCCTTTACCAATGTTTCCGGAGGATTATCAGTCACAAAATATTGCGCGATTTTATAGCTTATATAATGCGCAGTTGCTGGCTGATTCGCTATCATATCCAGCGCCTGTTCTATCTCTTGTTCTCCACGACCATATACCGGGGTATTTAAAAATTCTTTGGAAGAAAAATCATGACGTTTGGGATCAAATGCTACCTCTGAGAATTTTTCCGCCCTGTCCTTGCGTGGGCCATAACCAAGACCGAGTCCGGTTAATATATGGGCAAGCGTGGTAACATCTGCCTGAGTATAACCGCCATTGACGCCCATCGTATGCAATTCCATAATCTCACGGGCATAATTTTCATTAATGCCATTCTTTTTGCCGCGCGCCGCCATGCTGTTGGGGTCGGTATTTAAATAATTATCCAAGTACACCAGCATCGCGGGGTGGTGGGAAACCGCTTCCAGCAAATCACGGAATTTACCCATGGTATGCGGGCGGATGGCATCGCGCTCATAGGTGCCGATCAAGATACGATCCGGTCCTTTATCTACAAACACATTGAAATGGTTAAACCAGAAATCGACCATGAGTTCCTGTAATTGAGCTTGGCTGTAAATAGCGCGCAGTAACTTGGCTTCGCGCATTTCATCCACCACAATTTTTGCTTTTTGACGTGCTGCCTTTTTCTCATCTGGAGATAAATTCTCTTCCGGCGGCAAATATTGCTGGGAAAGTTCATACAGCGACTCGCGGGTGGTAGAAAGCGCCGCCAACGCCTGCTGCAATTGCTGCGAATCGGGAATATTTTCAGGGTGGAGTTGCTGCTCTATATATGCAGACATTCCTATACGCTGCACTTCTGCCTGCTCAAACGGGGTCGGCCCATAAGTGATGCGGTTTAAAAGATGTAGCACCTGATTTGGGTCTTCTGCAGCGGGCAAAGACTCCGCATTAAACAGAAGAACGCTTAGGCAGCTAGCGAGTAAGAGATTGCGCATAGAGACAAGACCCTTTCAGATGATAATAGCAGATTATCACACGGGATGTTGCCGGTTTATACTGCAAAGATTAATTATTGGTGAGAAACGGGCTAAGCTCTTAAGGAACTTCCTGAATTTTTACTTCTACGGTAAGCCTTTCATTGCCGCCGCCCTTATATATAGTGCCAGAAGTCGGCGTGGAATCACGATAATTTCGTCCACACGCCACACGCACGTGATCTTGCGCAACCTGGCAGCCATTAGTCGGGTCAAATCCGCGCCAGCCAACGTAAGGTATGTAAATTTCGACCCAAGCGTGCGACGCATCCGATTGAATTTTATTCTCATAATGTACGCCGGTATAAATATAGCCCATGCGGTAACGCGCCGGGATGCTTAAGAGGCGCGCGAGGCAGATAAACAGATTGGCAAAATCCTGACACACACCTTGCCGCGATGTATAAATTTCAAACGGAGTGGTGTTATTGGAAGTAATTCCCTGCACATATTTATAGTCGCGGTAAATGCTTAAATTCATGTCGCGTAGCGTATCAATCAGGTTATAGCCATTGCGCTTTACAAAACTCATCGCATATTCAGTCAGCGCCCGCAGCTGCGATTCCGGCAATTCTTCCGGCAGCAGATACGGCGTCATCATCTGACGCGCCCACGGCATCCACACCAGCGGAATAGACGATTGTCGCTGCGAAAGGCTGTGATCATCTATAGGACTTGCAAATATTTTTACACGACTCTGTGTGGTGATAGAGAGTTTATTATAAGGTTTATGCACGCTGTAATGTATGCATTGATTGCCAAATTCATCTTCATAATGCGTCTCTTCGCCCTCTGCAGATATAGTGAATGTGGTGTGTACCACTTCCTGAACCGGATCTTCGACCGGCTGCAACCTGAATGTATGGGTGCTATGTTGCACCGGGTTATCGTAAGTATATTCCGTGGAATGGGTGATATCATACACCCGGTAACTAAGCACTGAACCATCGGGAGCTTTGGTAATAGAGCGTATATTGACTGCGGACGTATTGGGTTTTTTTATAGTCCCCTCGCCGTTCTTCAGTTTGGGTTTTGCGTTTACGTCTTTTATACTATCCCAGATAATGGCGCCCTGACGGATGATAAGCAGTTGCCCCGGCTGCATTTCTGTCCATACTCCTGCATCAAAATTAGACGAAGTCACAATGATCGAACTACGATAGTAATCACGCGGATCGTTGACATGCAGGAAAGTAGAATCGGTGCTGAACACAAGATTATTATTCGGTGGCTGCAATTTGGTATAATATAAATTTCGTGCCGACTTAGTACCGTAATAACATGCGATAGTAATGCCGTCTGAGATGCACATATCGGCGCTTCCGAGCGCATCCAATTCTTCAAACCAGCCCAGCATTTGTGCATTTGGCACATCAGACAATTTACGTGCAGCAGTCTCCTGCAATTTTCCAAGCAGGTAGCAAAATGCGAGTTCCGAGTCGGTAATTCCAATAGGTTCCAGAAAGCGCGATTTATCTGCATGCAGGATCCCAAGTTTTACTTTATCGAGATCACCATTATGCATAAAAATCCAGTCCTGCCCCGCAAAACTGCGGGTAAAAGGCTGAGTTTCATGGTGAGAATAGCCTTTGGCTGCACCTTTTACTTTACAAAAAAAGATGGAAGAGCGGTAATTATTCCAGTCCGTCATTGCGTCCATCATCACTTCCGTGCCGCGCGCCACCGGATCTTTTGTTACCACTGCCGCCTGATTATCATTAGGATACCAGGCAACGCCCCAACCAAGCGGATGGGTTCCCTGTAATTCCAACGGCAATCTGAGTTTAATGGTGGGCGAAGTAAGCCCGTCAAAACTAAGTGCTAAAATATCGCTGGTGATGTAACTCAATGTCGCCTCTGTTTATTTAAAAGAAATTTTCTGAAATATGATCGGAAACTTTAATCAGATGCAACTGTATATTGTCCAGATATTCATGCAATCCTCTGGCGATAATGGACTGTATGTTGTCTTCGCGCAATTGCTCTGCCAGTTTTTCATTAAGCTCGGTAATCTCTTTTATTTTGGTTAAACCAAAATTACGGTTTAATTTATAAAATGCATAACTCAGCGTATCAATCGAAGTCGCAACCGAGCGCGGAAACCTACGATCCAGCAATAAAAATCCGGCAACCGTTGCCGGACTTATCACATATGGATATTCACGGCGAAACGCATGGTATCCGCCCGCTGCACGCAGTACCGAAAACCACTGCGCGCTGTCGATGGTGGAGCCTACCACCTGATCGGTTGGCAGCAACAAATGGTATTTGATGTCGATAAGCCGCGTCGTTTGATCAGCTCGCTCTATATTCTTGCCAATCATATAAAAATACCATCCTTGATCGCGGTAGAGTCCCGCTTCAGAACTTCCGGCAAGCATCTGGCATTGTCTGCGCACATTGGCAAGAATGTGCCACAAATCCTGCGGAGCGATGATAGTCTTCACAAGCTCTGTCACTTCGCGGTGCAAATTGCTTATCTGCCGCCACATTTCTGTGCTGATGACGGGACGCAGCTTGCTGGCATTAATGCGTGCTGAAGAAAGTGCTGAAATAATGGAGTTACTGTTTTTTTCATCGGTGAAATAAAATCTTATAACATTTTCAGCCGTGACCACATTATAACGCGTGGCAAAATCTTCCTCATCGCAGTGAAGCGCCAGCATGGATTGCCAGTTTTGTGCATTTTTACTGGCGGCGGAAAAACTATAAGTAACATCTAGTAAACTCGTTAAATTTTCGACGCGCTCTAAATACCGGCTAAGCCAAAAAATCGACGAAGCATAGTGCGAGAGAAATGAATTTTTTGCTACTTTTACATCACTCATCTGAGTACCCACGTATCTTTTGAGCCGCCGCCCTGGGAGGAATTCACGATGAGTGAGCCACGCTTGAGCGCAACCCTTGTAAGCCCTCCCGGCAGTACCCAGCTTTTTGCGCCGGTTACCACAAAGGGGCGAAAATCTACGTGACGCGGCTCGATCCCTTCGTCAATAAGTGTAGGCGATACTGAGAGTTTCATTACGGGCTGACTGATGTAATTTGCTGGATCAGCAAGGAGTTTCTTACGGAAATCCTGTAATTCCTTTGTGGTGGCAGTAGGACCAATTATCATACCATAACCACCGCTTTCGCCTACCGGCTTTACGACAAGTTCATGCAAATTATCGAGCGTATATTGCAATGATTCTCTTTCGGCACAGATGAAAGTTTTGACGTTGGGAAGTATTGCTTCTTCACCCAAATAATATTGGATGGCACGCGGCATATAGGCATAGACCGCTTTATCATCGGCAACACCCGTGCCGATAGCGTTTGCAATCGTTACATTGCCTTTGCGGTAGGCGCGCATGATGCCGGAAACACCCAGTGTGCTGCCACGATAAAACACTTCCGAGTCGAGAAAGTTATCATCCACGCGGCGATAAATTACATCGACACGCTCTAAGCCAGATGTCGTTCTCATATAGACGACATCGTCTTTAACGATTAAATCTCCGCCTTCCACCAACGGCACACCCATTTCCTGCGCGAGGAACACATGCTCGAAATAGGCGGAATTATACATGCCGGGTGAGAGCAAAACAATGCGGGGGTCTTGCGCATTTTTGGGCTTTACTTCGCTGAGTGCAATACGCAGATTCTGGCCGTATTCTTCGACCGACTGCACATCGACCAGCGACATGATATCCGGGAAAAGCCGAAGCATAATTCTGCGGTTATTGATCACGTAAGAAACACCGGAAGGAATGCGCGCATTATCTTCGAGCACCTTAAATATTCCGTCTTCATCACGGATTAAATCAATACCGCATATATGGACATATACCCCGCCCGGCACATCGATGCCCTGCATTTCTTTGCGGTAATAGCTGTTGTTCAGAACAAGATTTTGCGGGATGACGCCATCTTTTAAGATGCGCTGTTCATGATAAATATCATGCAGGAACATGTTGAGCGCTCGAGCCCTTTGTAATATGCCCGCTTCCAATATGTGCCATTCCTGCGCGGTAATTGCGCGCGGAATAATATCCACCGGCAAAACGCGGTCAGTACTTTCATTCTCCGAATAAACCGCAAAGGTGATGCCCTGCTGGTAGAGCTCCTGATGCATATCGCGCGAACGCGTGGCGAGCGCCGCACCGTTCATCGTATCGAGTTTGTTAAAAAGCCTCTGAAGCTGAGAATCGCCCGAGGCAAGGCGGGTTAGTAATTCGCAGAAAAATGGGGTGTGTTTATACTTGGCAAAAAGTCCTGTCTTACTATAAGAATCAGTCTTATTCATACATTCCAAGTGGTTATGACTACATCACTCCATAAGCGAAATTGTACGAGAAAAATACTGGGAATACCATACCAAAAATATGGAGGAGCCGAAATCAGGCAGCGGCTAAATCAACGCCACTTGCGGAAAGTTCGTTTTTCAGGCTTTGTTCTAGACGTTTAAGGCCTGCTTCCGAAGAGGACTCACAGCGTGCAACGAGCACCGCTTGCGTGTTTGAGGCACGCAGCAGCCACCAACCATCTTCGTTCATCACGCGCACACCGTCTACATCGCTAAACTTTGCATTCGCTTTTTTAAGCCGTGCGGCGACTTCTTCAATAATTATGAATTTGCGTGACTCCTCGCACTCAATGCGCATCTCAGGAGTTGCACATGTTTGCGGTAATCTTTTACGTAAATCCGAGAGTTTTTCGGGGCTGTTTGCAAGCAGTGATAGCAAGCGCACGGCTGCGTAAAGGCCGTCATCATAACCAAAATATTTATCAGCAAAGAACATGTGCCCGCTCATCTCACCGGCAATCAGTGCGCCGGTTTCCGCCATTTTTGTTTTAATCAGCGAGTGCCCGGTTTTCCACATGACTGGCTTGCCTCCCATGCGCGCAATTTCATCAAACAGCATTTGGCTTGCTTTGACATCGGCAATAATAGTGGCACCCTTATTGGCAGCTAAAACTTCCGCAGCATAAAGCGCAAGCAATTGATCACCCCAGATGATTTCGCCAAGCTCATCGACCACGCCTATGCGATCGCCGTCACCATCAAAGGCAAGACCGACATCGCATTTCTTTTCACGCACCGTATGAATTAAATCCTGCAAATTTTTGGCAACCGATGGATCAGGGTGGTGATTGGGAAATTTGCCGTCAATTTCAGCAAATAATGCAATATGCTCGCCCGGAAGTTACTCGGTGAGTGATTTCATCACCTGGCCTGCTGCACCATTACCTGCATCCCACGCGACTTTTAATGGGCGTTTGGATTCATAAGCCTTAAGCAGTACGCTCACATATTCCGGCTCAATATTTTTCTGGGTAACTTTGCCACTGCCGGAAAAATATTCACCTTTTTCCGCGATAACACCCAGCTTTTTAATATCTTCGCCGTAAAAAGCTTTACGGCCTAACATGAATTTAAAGCCGTTATGGGTCGGTGGGTTATGTGAGCCGGTCACCATGATGCCGCCGTCAAGCTTCTCAGCACACACGGCAAAATAAAGCATGGGCGTTGGCCCAACACCTATTTCCACCACATCCGCCCCCGCTTCATTTAGGCCTTGAATCAAAGCCTTAGCAAGCTCAGGCGAGCTCATTCTACCGTCACGCCCAACCGCTATTTTAGGGGATTTCCCCTGCCAATCCGGCTTAAAACTCGCAAAAGTGCGGCCTATAGCATAGGCATCTGCTGCTGAAAGCGTTTCGCCGACAACGCCGCGTATATCATATTCGCGCAAAATAGAGGGGTGAAACGAGTGCATGTTAATAATTTATAAAGGATTTTAAGGTATTGTTATAGGCATGACAGAATCAGATACTATTAAAGAGCTATTATTGCAAGCGGTGGAGGCGGAGCCTTATGCATCAAGTAATAATGATATTGAATCTATAGAAAATTCTACAATCTATTCCCTTCCAGGGCTTGATGATTATCTGCTTAAACTCGATCATATATCTGTCGAAGAATTTAAAAAGAGACTTGAAGAGACTTCTTCCCTTTACCCTGTACATCTGTGTGGCAGAAATTTCGGCCAAGCATTATTGCGCGGTGATGGATTTGAGATTATTTCCAAAGTTTCTGGCACCTCTTTAGACGCGCGTTTTATTGATAAATATAAAAGTTATCTTACGAAGGCAGGTATTTCTGAAGATGATTCTTCTAATCGTGACCTGATTATTCGTAAGAAAGAAAAAGCAGCCACATCTATCTTAAAAACTCTCAATAAATTGCCCGTTGAAAGCTTTGTGAAGCTCTTTGAAAACATCAATTATTTGACAGACAAAGGCATTGCGGCCGACATTCATTGGGGAAATATTTTATTGGACGGTAAAGTTCTTAACCTTGTTGATATCCACGCCCACAATAAAACATCTCTCGAATCTTATAATAGTTTTGAAGCTGTTGCAGATTTTGGTTTATTCAGCGAGCTTTCTATTAACGAAGAGCACCCATTATTCGATCAGCTTCAGGCAAAGTTATTAGCAGCACAAGTGGTTGCTAAAATGCCGGAAACCGGTGAAGACGTGGGCAGAAGAATACAAAATATTCAGTTTAAAGGGGTAAAGAAAATCCGCACAGAAATGGGTAACAATATTCCACTGGATAAAACACCCCTAGATTTACGGCTATTTCTTAAGAGCGTGGAAAAATATAATTCCAGATTTGCGTAGCACGCTAACCCGCAGCTTCGCTTAATCTTTGCGCAGGGCCTTCTGCGTCGCTTTCTGCTCTCGCCTCAGCAGCCGCTTGATTATCAGCTTCTTGCTGCTGTACGTTGCGCAGTTGGTTGACGCGATCATCAATCACCGGAATCTGGAGTGTCTTTAACAAATCACGTACTTCCTGACGAGCAGCCACATGCGAAAGCGAGATACTCGCGCTAGTGGTTCTTCCGTCCATAATATCAAGCACGGTCAAACCTTGTAAGAACATCTCACGGAAAATAACACGCTCACCAAAACCGGGCGCAACACGGAAACCAATACGGCGGGAGAGTTCATTGAGCACCGAGGTCATATGGCGTTTATTGCGTGCGTCGATATTGCTTAAACGGTTGCGCATCACTATCCACTCAATCGACCCGCCATCGCGCTTAGCGCGTGCCAGTTTCTGCTCCCACATCATTTCACTATAGATGCTCGGCTTTACGATTTTCATGGTCTGGCCATCGACATTGGCAAGTACATCCAAATCCACGAAGCTGTCGTTAATCGGGGTAATCACCGTATCGGCAAAAGAGTGTGCTAAACGCGAGAGATAGGTATCACTTCCCGGTGTATCAATCACGACAAAATCATTGGAATAATAAATACGCGCCAAGCCTTTAATGAATCTTTCGCGCTCGTCGGTTTCCACTTCCTGCAGCATATTAAACGGGCTTTTCTGGATAATAATATGATGCGGCAAAGGCAGCGGCTGGTTTTCTTTAGCAATCGTCTGGCGGCGGTTTTCTATATAGCGCGACAAGCTTCTCTGACGCGCGTCGATATCCATACTGCCCACGGTAAAGCCGAGGCGAAGCAATGCTACAATCAGATGCATGGTGGTCGTGGTTTTGCCGGAGCCGCCTTTTTCATTGCCCACAATAATCACATGACCAGGTTTGCGTGCAGCAGGTTTAGGTGCAGCCTCTTGGAATGTATTATGGACAGGAAATTGTGGCTCGCTCATGCGTTGCTCTGGTTGGAAGATTCAAATAATATAGAGATTATCACTATCAATACCGCATTGCGCAAACCCTGTCAAACCTTGAAAAACGCTCATCGGGTGGCACTGCTATGGGCAACCGCAAGTGATGCGCCCATACCAGCAAGGCCAGGAATTCCCACGTAAATAGAGGAGGTAGCAAAATTGTCTGCGTTTTTCTTTTCCATGCCGAATACTTTCTGGAGCATATTCGATACGCGTTTACACATCCACGCAGATTGTCTGGCAAATATCGTTGGCATCGCTGCCATGGCGCCTAAATGCACTGAGGCATCCGTAAATGCTGTACGCGCAGGCTTAATACCGGCATTTAATTTCTTATTCAATATGCCTAGTATTCCGAGAGTTGCAAGCAAATCCACCCCGGTTGCAAGCAGGGCCTTTACGAGTCCATCGGCAATTCTGTAACAACGATCACCTTTAGTAACGGGTTTAGGGCCTTCCGGCTCCACTTTTTCGCCATTATTTATGCGCTCTTGGCGATCTTGTTTTTCCTGCTCGTCACTCTCTTTGATGATATGGCTGGCAAACTTCTCGAATGTTTCTTCGTGGGGCTCAACAATATATTTGGCAAAAATTCTCTTCAACCAATCCATCTGATGGGGCAGAAAATTTTCTGCACAATATATAACGCCCGGGGTAATAAGAAACCCTCCGACAATTTCTGAACCGAAAACTGTCGTGGCAATTCTGGCATTCTGACTAAACTTAACCGCCATGATCTTCCTTACAATAACCCATATGCCATCATTCTAGCAAATCTTGGGCAATTTAGTGTGAAGATTGTGTTACAAGACGGGAGGGGCTAGGGATTAGGCCTTAGGGACTAGTGATTGGAAAAAACAAAGAACAATCAGGAACATAAAGCCCTAATGCCCAAAGCCCACCGCCTAATCCCCTACCTTATTCGTCGTCTTCGTCAAGCTGGGGTTTTAAGTTTGTGGTGATTTCATGGGCTTTTTCGGCGTTTGGAATATCCACCATAACCTGGTGGTTGAAGCCATATTCCGTTTCCATTTTCTTGCGCACTTCGTCGGAAGGCTCGCCTTCGCCTGCTTCGATAATTACACCGAAATCTTCGGGATAAAATGTGCCGCTTTTCTGCGCTTCCATGAATGACTCCAGCTTGTCAGCGCGAACGGCGACATAAGCATAAATGGGGTTTGATTCAGGATTTTCGCCGCGCACCAAAAGTATGCAAACGGTTTTTTCAGCAATAATTTGCTCAGAGGCGGAAAGTTTGCTCAAGATAAAGCCCTTTTATAGTTCCATTGCCAGTGACGATAAAACAATGATTTACAGCAGTCAAGCAAAAGCAATGGGGAAAGTTAAACTAACAGGAGACTTGGGTTTTCTATGTAACGCTTGAAAGCGCTCAAAAACTCAGCACCAAGTGCACCATCTACCACACGGTGATCCACGGAGAGTGTCACTTCCTAACAATAATATGCGCAAAGTGATCGCCAAACGCCTCACCGAATCCAAGCAATTCGTTCCACATTTCTATCTCACCGTTTCTATTGAACTCGACAAACTTCTCGAGGTGCGAAAAGAGCTCAATACCGAAGCGGAAATCATCGCCGGAAAAGACGGTAAGGCCGCTTACAAACTTTCGGTAAACGATTTGATTATCAAAGCGGCGGCGCTTGGTTTAAAACGTATCCCCGGCGCCAACGCCATGTGGACGGATGAAGCAATATTACGTTTTAATAACGTCGATATTTCAGTAGCGGTTGCAACCGACGGCGGACTCATTACCCCGATTGTACGCAATGC